>JAURYC010000148.1 GCA_030654105.1 Deltaproteobacteria bacterium | reverse complement strand
GACTACGTGGGGGTATTTCGTAACCTTCAGAGGGCCTTGGCGATCTATGGTTCGGGTTCCGGCGGAGGGGTAAAACCCGGGGAAGAACCGGTCAAAGCGAAGGCGGAACTGGTCGCCATGCTGAAGACCGCCATCGACCAGACTGTCCAGTTCCTCACGGAAATGGGTGTCGAGGCGGAACCCATCATCGATGCAAAAGGATTTGAGCGGGTGAAGTTACTGGATGAGGCCGTCGATGCAATCTTAATCAATGACACCACCAAAAAGCGGTTTATCAACCTGTCCAACACGGTCAACCGGATCTACAAGGCTATACTCCCAGACCCCGAGGCCAATGAGTTTGTCCCTGTCTGTGCCCTGTTCCGGGCCATCCAACTGAAAATAGAGGCCCTTCAACCCGAGGCTGACGTATCCGAGGTCATGGAGAAGGTAGAGGATCTGTTGGACGAGAGCATCACAGCCAAGGGGTATATCATCCGGGAGCCGGTGGCCCCCTTTGGGAAGAAAAAACTGGTTGACCTCAGCGAGATTGACTTTAAGGCTCTCAAGAAGGAGTTTGCCAAAGAACGGAGGCACATGGAGATCGAAAAACTCCGGGGGGCCATCAACTCTGCCTTGGAAAAGATGGTGCGACTGAACAAGACCCGGGTGGACTACTTGGAGAAATTCCAGCGGATGATTGATGACTACAACCAGGGAGCGGTCAATGTGGAGGAATTTTTCGACCGGCTTCTTAAGTTCGTGAAGGAGTTACAGGAGGAGGAGAAACGGGGAGTTTCCGAGGGGCTGTCTGAGGAAGAATTGGCGGTTTTTGACCTCATCACAAAGCCCGACATGAAACTTAAAAAGGCAGAAGTACGGCAGGTCAAAAAGGTAGCCCGGGAACTCCTGGAAACGTTAAAACGGGAAAAGTTTGTGTTGGATTGGAGGAAGACACAGGCGAGGCGGGCGGCCGTCATGGTCACAGTGATGGACAAACTCAACGAACTCCCGGAGGTTTTCACACGAGACATTTACACCCAAAAGTGCAACGACGTCTACCAGCATGTTTTTGAGAGCTACTACGGAGAGGGCCGAAGCGTGTATGCGGCGGCGGTGTGAATCTCCAGCCGGAAAAAAGGCCCAGGTCTACTTTGGGTAAAAATAGAAATAGGGTTGTTTATGGTTCCGCCAGCAAGGATTTTTTCAGGTGAGAAAGCGGGTCGCAATCCGATTTTTAGGCAAGGTCATGGGAATCTTCGGCAACGGGATATCTCAGGCTTATAGGGTTGAGGTGTAAGAAATGGCGAAAACCATAAGTTTTTTAAGACAAAACGAAAAACTTCTTGGCGATCTTCGAAGTTTAATTGTAGAAGCCCGCCAGGATTTGGCCCGAACGGTCAATTCTGCCTTGGTAATGCTTTATTGGAAAGTGGGCCAGCGGATTCGACAGGATCTCCTGAAGGAGAAGCGGGCTGATTATGGTGAAAAGATAGTGCCGACAGTATCGGCACAATTGGTCGAAGAATTCGGAAACGGCTTTTCTCCCCCTAATTTATCACGGATGGTTCGTCTCACTGAGGCTTTCCCGGATCTGGAGATTCTTTCGACACTGTCGAAAGAATTAGGCTGGAGTCATTTCCGGCAGATTTTCTACCTGCGAGAGGATCTCCAGCGTAACTTATAAATTGTTGGGAGAATAAGCCTTGTTGGCAGAGATCATTATTTCTTATCTAAGAGAATGCGGATAATAAGTCGTCAATAGGGTAAGGAGGAATAGAAATGTTAAAAGAAATTGAAATTTACTCGTCCTTTTTGAACGATCTGCGCAATCAGGTTAAAACTCTGCTGGAAGGACTACCGAAAGAAGCGCTGGATTGGCGTCCGATTGATGGCCAGGGAGAACTGGTCACGAACTCACTGGCAGTCATGACGATCCACTTGGCTGGTTCAGAGGCTTTTTGGATAAAAGAGATTATTGGAGGACGCTCCATCCATCGTGACCGAGATGCTGAGTTCATCGTTAAAGGGCTGGAGTTTCCGGAACTGATAGCCAAATTGGAAACGGCGGCAAAGGATACACCCTCAATTCTATCATCCTTGCCGCCTGCCCAACTGGAGGAAACCCGGAAATTTCGGGACCGCATGGTAACGGTCCGGTGGGCAATCCTGCACGTCATCGAGCACTGGGCCATGCATATCGGGCATATGCAACTTACGCGTCAATTGTGGCTGGCTAAGTTTGGAAAGAAATAGAATTCCATTGGGGATCCGCGGAAATTCTCCAGAAAAACCAAAACATTGTTAAAGGTTATGATTTTCGGCGGCTGAGCCTGTATGGGCCCTGTGTATGTGCGGAAGAAGCCGTAATCCGAAAGTATCGGGGAAGCCGCTAAAAGAATACCTGATGAAATTCGTTCAAAGTATCCGGGCATAGAATGGAAAAAGATCGCCGGGCTCAGAGACATTCTTATCCATTCTGCGTAACCACCCGTTTTTTTGGGAATGAGATTGAATCGGCCTTTTAAGAGCCATGCTCGTTTGTATAGCTGAATGACGGGAAAAATAAAAAGGATTAAATGGGAAAGTAAAGAATGAAAGTTCCGGCGCTGGAAATTTGGGAAGTGACGTATGCCATCAATGGCAGAAAAATAGTCGATAATGTTACCTGGAAAGTGGAACGCGGAGAACATTGGGCCCTTCTGGGGCCGAACGGTGCAGGGAAAACCACCCTGCTGAAAATTGTCTGCGGGTACCTCTGGCCGAACGCGGGAGGAGAGGTACGGCGCCAAGGGAAAGCGCTCATCGACCTGAGGGAGTTGAGGCGAAGCATTGGCTGGGTTACGTCTTCTCTTCCTGCGCATATCCCGGCGGAAGAACTGGTCTCGGACACCGTCCTTTCGGGGAAATATGCCCAGATCGGCTTCGTGAAGATGAAATGGGACGTCCCCAACAAGCAGGACTACGAAACCGCACTCCAACATTTGGATGAACTCGGCTGCGCAGAATTGGCCGGTATGAAATTTGGTTTTCTTTCCCAGGGAGAACAGCAAAAGGTCTTGATCGCCAGAGCGCGCATGACCCAACCCTATCTTATTATCCTGGATGAACCCTGCGCCGGCCTGGACCCTGGAGCACGGGAAACCTTTCTGGCCTCTTTACAAGATTTGGGAAGATATAAAGGAGCACCCAGTCTGGTTTACGTGACCCACCATATTGAAGAAATCCTCCCTTTATTTAAGAAGACGTTGATCATCAAAGAGGGGCGAGTGATCGCCAGCGGGAAAACGGAAGCCATCATCAATGCTCAAACGATCGAGGAACTCTACGGGGTTGCTTTGAAAATCGTACGGAGTAACGGCCGCTACTGGCCGATCGCAAAATAACCACTCTTATTTTATAGCCCCCCCGCAAATCCCTTCCCAGTCTGCAACAGTTGTTGAACGAACAAACGAAAGAACCATCACAGGAAAAGTGAAGGTTAAAGCAAAAGCCATCTTACCCTCTGATTTTTCAATGAAATATGCTAACGCTTACTATGGGTTAAATCTACGCCCGATTTCTCCCTATCTTTCTAGCTTATTTTTTTAGTAATTTTGGTTATAATAAGCAAGAGATGAAAAAAATTGATGATCTCATAAAAAATCTTCAGAGGCATGGCAAAGTAAAAAGATCTCCGCCTTAGGCGGACCAGGCGCGCAATCCCGCTCCGAGCGGGACTGAGGCGTACTTAGGGGGATGCAGCACAATCCCGCGAAGCGCGGGACAGATGGACTTTTTACGAAGCCATCAAAATTGCCCAAACGCAGGATAAAGGGGGAAAATAAATGAGGATTGGTGCTTTTGAGTTAAATGAACCCATTCCGGAATTAAGAGAACCACATGTTTTGGCGACTCTTCGCCCCTGGGTAGATGTGAATAACGTCGGCAGCTTGACCTTGGATGGATTAGAGGCTCAGTTTGGAGCTAAGGAATTGGCCAAATTGGCCAGGCCCGGCAATTTTTTCGATTTTACCCGCTATCGCCCCACTCTTTACTTTGAAAGAGATGTTCGCCTGTTAAAAATACCCAACACCATTCTTAGCTACGCCCAAAGGGAAAAGGGAAACGACCTCCTTTTTCTTCGCCTTCTTGAACCTCATGCTCTTGCCGAAGCCTATGTTGATTCCATCTTAAAGCTTTTTAAGGCCTTTAAAGTAAAAAGGTATTGCCTTTTAGGCAGCATGTACGATTCTGTCCCGCACACGAAACCTTTACTTGTCAATGGGAGAGCAACGGGAAAGGAGGCGGAGCAAGATCTAAAGAGAGCGGGAGTCCAGCCCAGTAATTACCAGGGTCCAACGACCATTACTTCTTTGATTGCCCAAAAAGGGTCCGAGCTGGGCATGGAAGCCATCTCGTTTATCGTTTCTTTACCTCAATATATTAACGTGGATGAGGATTACCTGGGAAAGGTGCGGTTAATGGAAATTTTGAATTTGCTCTATGACATCCCGATTGATAAAAAGGATTTTGAGAAGGCGGCCAGGCAACGGAATTTAATAAACCAGAAAGTGGAGACAACCCCGGAACTGCAAAAAATCCTTCCGCATCTTGAAAACATCTATAGGATTCGCATTGCGCAAAAAGAAGGAGAGAGGATGCCAGGGCTTTCTCCCGAGATGGAACAATTTTTTTGGGAGACAGACGGAAAAGATTTCGGGAAAGCCTAAAGAAAAATACCGCCCCCCACCATCTGTTCAACGCTCTTGTTGGGCGTCGTGCCGCCCTGCGGCACCCTGTTGCTATTCAGGGCAGGACCAAGTCGCTCGGATGTGTCTCAATGTATCCACAGACAAAGGACCGCGTTCAACATACTTGACGGCCTGCTCAAGCTGGTCTCGGCTTGAAATGCCCAGTAATGCTGTCGATACGCCGGACTTGCTGACCACAAAGCGAATAGCAGATTCGACCAGATTACTCACAACGCCATCTTCAACCAGAAATGTATAGCGCTGGACCCTGGCAACATCAGCGCTGTATGCCTGCTCCGACGCAATGGGATTGACCGACTGCGCGGCAATTGGATGTCGATCCGTGGTACCACTAAGTGCACCTCCGGCCAGGATACGAATGGCTATCACGCCCGTTTCCTTCTGTGCAGCATGATCAATAAGTTGTCTATAATCCTGGAATGGAAAACTCGGCGGTACAGTCGTACCCGCCGACGGGTTGAGCAAATTGTACGGAACCTGAATCGCCTGAAATCCCCCGGTCGCTACTGCCTCATGCAACCCGTCGCTCGCACCCAATCCGGTGATCCCCCAAAACCGAATCTTGCCCTGCTGTTGAAGCATCTCAAATGCTCGCATCACTGCGTCGAGGCCATGGATACCTACCCGGTCCTGGTCCTGCTCCGGCTGACGCTGAAATCCTATGCGGTTGTGTAACTGGATCAGATCGATGGTCGCGCGGCCCAGTCGCCGCAGACTTCCTTCAACTGACCGGCTGATTGCAGCCCCGATCTGGCCCATCTCCGCACCCGTCAGACGCACTTTGGTCCCGATAAGCACGTTAGCCTTCAACTCTCGTAGGACGGCGCCCAGATTTACTTCGGATTGTCCATTTCCATACTGAGGTGCCGTGTCAAAGTAGTTGATGCCCAGCTCGATGGCGCAGCTCACTACCCGCCGCATCGTTGGATAGTCGCCGCGAACCAGTAGGCCGCCGATACTGCCACAGCCGAATCCAAGTTGAGAAATGTGCAGGCCTGTCCGGCCTAAAATGTTGTACTTCATGAGAGTAAGAGTCCTTGAGGGTCAAATCTTTATCCTTGGATACATTGTGTAAAAATCCTCTTTAACGTAGGGATGAGTGGGTAATCTACAAAGCCTTAAGCAATGGCCTTTCAGGTATCTGTAATGACTTCTCAATCATCTACAGAATCTTCCTGTTTTTCCAGTGAACTGAATATTTTTTCCGGTTTCATATGCTTATAACTCTTGAGCTGGGATCTATATTCTTCTAAATCAAACACCTTTTTCTCCCGGACCGTTTTAAAAATTAACGGGGCGAGTACCACACATATGAGATGCACAGCCTCATGATGGGAAGCTTTCTTTTTTCTCATGGCGTTGTAAAACTGGTAAACTTCGATGGGGTCCCTGTTTTCCAGTTGGGTCTCCGCTATGGCATGCATGGTGACATGAAGAAAAGGATTGGTTTCATTATCGACGTCATACTCGTGTTCGCTTAAAAGATCAGCAATCTCGAATTGATTGTGATATTCTTCATGCTCCAACATGATTTCAGCCAACTTTTTATTTTCCGGGGACAGCGTGCTTAGATCACCCGTTTTGGCGATTTTCCACAATAAATGGGAATGTTCGCCGGAAAGCTTTTTTAACTCTATTCTGGTTTCGTCTTCCATTGCCATCCATCCTTTGGTTCATTCTTAGAACTTTCAAAATTACAGGTTCAGGTGAACCTGCCTGGTCTGTGAATGCTTGGGTTCATCAATTTTTATCCTTTACAAAATCCTATTTTAGAACATTTTGGGGGGAACCGGTAAAATAAAATCTCGCATCTGTTTTAGAAACGTGTATTCGGGGGACATAATTGGATTTTTGTTGACAGTCTGGGTTTTGATGATTATCATTCCGGCATGGCCAGAATAACGCAAGTGGTCGTCCCGGTCGAAATCCATTAAAAGGGAGTTAGGAAGGCCAAGTAAATAATGCAGGTAGAAATTGGCATTATATCCTTAGAATCTAAAGGGGTTGGGGTAAAGGAGAAAAATCCATGAAATTGGTAACTTTTGGTTTAAAAGGCAGCAAAGAAAGACAACCCATGGTGGGAGTTATTCTCGATGAGGATATCATATTAAATTTACAACCGGCTGCAGCGCTCTATCTGAAAGAGTTAGAAAAAGAGAAAGATCCTTACCTGCTGGCCGGCCAGCTCATTCCTGCCGACATGGTTGGTTTTTTAAGACATGGGAAGTCGGCCATGAACCTGGCTCGCCGCACTATAAAGGCCATAGCAAAATGGCAAAAGACGGAGAAGAAAGGTCTGAAAGGACTTCGCCGGGAACCCCTATTCTTTCCTTCATCAAGAGTCGTTCTGAAGGCCCCTGTACCCCGGCCGGGGAAGATCATTGCCATGGGCCTGAATTTCCGTGATCATGCCGCAGAAAATAAAGTCCCCATTCCGGAAATACCAGTAGGCTTCCTCAAGGCCTCTTCATCGGTGATCGGCCCTTATGACCCAGTCCCTTATCCTCAATCTACCAGCCAACTGGACTATGAAATTGAGCTATCCATCGTGATCGGGAAAAAGGGGAAAGATATTTCCAAAGAAAAGGCCTTCGACTATGTTGCTGGTTATACCATCATGAATGATCTCAGCGCCAGGGACATTCAAGCCAAGGAAATGGAAAAGAAGCTCATCCTCCTGGCCAAAAGCCTGGATGCTTTCGGCCCTATGGGGCCTTATCTGGTCACTCAGGATGAAATTGCCGATCCCCATAATTTAGGAATGGAGCTATGGGTCAATAAAGAGTCGGAACCAAGGCAAAGATCCTCCACTAACCAGCTGATCTTCAAGATTCCCGACCTGATTGCCTACTGGTCTAAAATGACTCTGGAGCCAGGAGATGTAATTACCTCTGGAACCCCCGGGGGGGTTGCTATATTCCGGCAGCCAGATCCGGAACGTTGGTTGTTGAAACCAGGAGATGTGGTCGAAGCCAAAATCGAGAGCCTGGGGTTCATTAGAAATACCATTGTGACGGATTTCCCTTGACAATGCAGCTGATTTATGAAATGAGAAAAAATAAGCCGTCAAAATCAACGCCGGCCAGAAACTATTGGCCCGGGCGCTTTCCTGGGGGAAAAAATGAAAGCAATGGTTCTTCGACAATTTCGTCAACCTTTTGGGGAAGAAGATGTGCCCATCCCTGCCATTGGCGATCGCGATCTTCTAATCAAAGTGAGAGCCTGCGGGGTTTGTTATACGGATGTTAAAATCGCTTCCGGTTTTTTCCCCGATATATCCCTTCCCAAGATTTTGGGCCATGAGGTAGCTGGTGAAGTTGTTGGTAAGGGAAAAGAGGTACGAAATTATCAGGAAGGGGATCGGGTTTGTCTCTATTTCTATCTATATTGCGGTCAATGCCCAAGTTGCCTGGCGGGAAAGGAAAATTTATGTTTAGACCTCCGCGGGAGGATTGGTTTCCACGTTGACGGTGGCTATACGGAGTACGTAAAAGCCCCGGCCACTCATGCTTTTAAAATCCCCGCAAACGTTTCCTTTGAAGAAGCCGCCATTTTAGCCGATGCGGTAGCCACTTCCCTGCATGCCCTGAAAGAACAGGCCCACTTGCAACCCGGAGAAACCTTAGCCATCATTGGGGCCGGTGGTTTGGGATTACAGGCGGTTCAAATTGGCAAGGTCCTGGGGGCCAGAGTTTTTTCCATAGATATAGAGGAAAAAAGGCTTGAGATGGCCAGGAGTTTGGGGGCTGCAGCAACCTTTAACGAAACCTTGGGGAATCTCCGGGAGGCGATTTTGGCCCAGACGAGAGGAGTGGGAGTCGATACAGTATTAGATTTAGTGGGGAAAGATGAGACCATCAATTCTGCCCTCACCTTCTTGAAAAAAGGGGGGAAGCTCGTTTTGGTAGGGTACAGTTTTGATAAGCCTTTTTCCGTTTTCCCAGCGGTGATCATGCGTAGTGAGTTTGCCATAATCGGTTCTCGGGCTTGCCGGCCTAAGGAGCTTCAGGAGGTTATTGATTTAGTAGCCACCCAAAAAATCAAACCCTTCGTGAGTGAAACCTTTCCTCTGGAACAGGTAAACAAAGTGCATGACCGGCTCAAGAAAAACGAAATCCTGGGCCGAGTCGTCCTGAAACCGTGAGAAGAAATTTTTTAAAAAGGGCGCAAGGATGTGTTGCTGCAAGTTTTGCGAGCCACAAGGGTCCCCGGCCTGATGAGCATCTCGTGATTCTCGGGCCATGAAGCTTATTCCCGCCTCCACGGCCTAATTTACCTAAAATCTCTCACCTTGGTCTGCAGAAAGGAAGGGGGGGTAGGTATTTTTTTATTGACAAGAAGAATTCCCTTTAGCCAAAATGGAGTGGTAATTGGTAAGACCATTTTACAGGCTTACCAATGGCGGCAAGGAAGAGTTTAAAGACCCACTTTCTCCAGCGCTTTCTCCGGAGTTCGGGGGCCCCGATATGAAAAAAGAAGCCCAGCTCAAGCCCATTCAGAAAATTCGACTCTACGAGATTGCCGTTGATCAAATCAAGGCCTTAATCCTTGAGAATCAATACCAACCTGGAGACCGTCTGCCAGCGGAGCGGGAATTAGCGGAAAAACTCTGCATAGGGAGACCTTCGGTTCGCGAAGCCTTGCGAATCCTGGGCTTGATGGGGTTGATTGAGATCCGGATGGGTGATGGTACCTACGTAAAGGATCTCAGTTTTTTTCCTTATATCGATTCCATCGTTTCCTCGATCGGGTCCCGCTTGAAGATGGAGGCCGAAAATTTCCTTAAACTTTGGGAAGTGCGTAAAATCCTGGAAGTTGGCAGCGCCGGACTCGCCTGCCTACGGGCCCGTCCCGCAAATTTAGAAATCTTGCATCAATGTATCCAGCAAATGGAAGAGAATATAGGAAATCGGGAAGCCTTTATTCAGGCGGGAATCCGGTTCCACCAGGAAATCGCCAAAGCTACGGAGAATGAAATTCTCTTTCTCATCTGGGAAAGCCTCTGGGACATGATTCGTCGCGGACAGGACGAAACCTACAGGGCGGTCCGCTCTCCCCAGCTGTCTCTCCAGGGGCATAAGAAGATCTACCTGGCCCTGCAGCAAGGGAATTCTGGGGAGTCTCGGCGAGCAATGGAAGAACATTTGAAATTCGAGGAGAATGTTCTCCTGGCGAGTCTAAAGGGACATAAGAAAATCAAAATCAAAAAATCAAACACGAGCAAGTCATGATCTAATAAACCGGAGGAGGAATCGAATGAAAAAGAGTAAAAAACGTTGGTTGGTCCTAGGGGCAGTTATCCTTATCGGGGGAATCCTCGGGTTAGGCCATCCTGGCGCTCTAGCCGCCTCCCCACAGGGAGTTTTGAAACAGGCCATCCACTGGAGTATGTCGGCCGACTGGTTTGACCCGGCCACCGGTACTTTCCCCATACCCGTTTTTTTCCCCATGTATCTTTTTCATGACGCTTTGCTGAAACCAATGTCCGGGGGTCTCTATACCCCCAGCCTCGCCGAATCTTGGACGATTAGTGGAGATGCCAAGGTCTATGAGTTCAAGTTGCGGTCGGGTGTAAAGTTTCACAATGAAGAACCCCTGACCGCCGAAGATGTCGTCTTCAGTTTGGAGAGGTACAAAGGGTCCCAGGCCAAAATGATTCAAGGAAAAATTGAAAAAGTGGAGGCGGTTCATCCCCACTTGGTTCGGATTCGCTTTAAAGAACCCTTTCCCGATTTCCTGGAATATCTGCTGCCCGGAGCCACCTCCATGGCTTGGATCGTGCCTAAAAAGTATGTGCAAAAGGTGGGGGAGGCCGAGTTTAAAAAGCATCCCGTTGGCGCGGGCCCATACAAGTTCGTGGAATATTCACCCGGGGTAAAACTTGTGGCCGAGGCTTTCCCCGGTTACTGGAGAAAAATGCCCAACGTGAAGAGATTAGAGTTTTATTTCATTCCGGAGCCGGCAACCCGCCTGGCTATGGTAAAGAGGGGGGAAGTGGACATCGCTACGCTTATGCAAGGCGTTTTCTATGAAGATGTGAAAAGGAGCCCCAGCTTAAGACTCCTGACCCCCAAAAGCCCCGTGGCCTGGATGGTCTACTTGGCTGCCCAGTGGGATCCCAAGTCTCCCTGGTCTGACCCGCGGGTTCGGAAAGCTGCCAGCCTGGCCGTCGATCGGAAGACTCTAGCCGATATCTTCGCGCCCGGGGTTGGCCCCATCGGCTCCATCGGTTTAGAAGGAGATCCACTGGCGACCCATTTCCCGGCGGACCCTTACGACCCCCAGCAAGCCAAAAAATTATTGGCGGAGGCCGGATATCCCAATGGGTTTCATGGGGGGAAATTTTACCCCTATCAAGGCGGATACTGGCCCCAGGGGGAACAAGTGGCCAACTATTGGAAGGCCGTAGGGATTTCGATGGATACTTTACTCTTAGATAAACCTGCCTTATTGGCCACCCGGGAGGGGGGAAAGATGAAGGGAACCACCTTTATCGATAACCCAACGGCCCCTACCATCGGGGGCCGCTTTTCGACTCTTTTTAGCGGCCGAGGTTCTTACGGAAACTATCCGGATATGCAGGCCCACTGGGAGCAGTATAACAAAACGGAGGATCTGAAGGTGCGCCGAGACCTGATTACCCGCATCCAGAAGCTGGCCTATGAACGGACGATGTGGATTCCCCTTACGGAAAGTAGCTCTCCGGCAGCTTTTGGCCCCAGGGTAAAAGGGAATCCTTATAAGATTCAGCCCCTCATTTGGTTCACGTGTCCATTTGAAGACATTGAATTGGTAAATTAAGGAGAGTTGGACTTTTTCCGGTTTTTTTAAAAAGCTCCCCTATAAACTCGAGAAGGAGGAAAAAGTAATGTATTTCGCAGTAGATTGGGTGGACCGAATCGATTTTGCGGCCATGCGGAAATATCGCACTCTGAATCTACAGGCAAAGTTGAAAGAACATGGTTTAGATGCGCTGATGTGTTTTCGGGCAGAAAATATCCGCTACATGACCAATATGCGGCCGCTCTGGTGGCCCATTTCCTTCATCACGAGGAACACCGCCATCATGGCCCAAACCGGCCATCCCGTCTTATATGTTACCAGTGGAGATGCGGCCCGTTGCCGACAGACCATGAAATGGCTGCCTGAGGAAAATATTCGGCCTTGCGCGACCATGGAGGATCCAGGGATTGTTAAAACGATGGTCTATCGGGAGTTTCTCCCTACCCTGCAACAAATGGGGGTTACCAATGGGCGCATCGGGATCGATGCAGCTACGACCGCCATCTTCCATGAATTGGAAAAGGCTATGCCCAAGGCTGATTTTGTGGATGGGGATCAAGGGGTGAAAGAGGCTGCCGCTATCAAGCATGAAGAAGAAATCAAATGCATGCGCGTCTCGATCCAGATGGCCGATGTGGCCATGGAAAGGGCCATGCATTGTATTGACAGCGGGGTGCGGGAATGTGAGGTTCTGGCAACTGCGATGCACACCCTTTATTCTTTCGGCATGGAAGTGCCGCAGTGCAGCCTGATTGTGGCCTCGGGGGAAAACACAGCTCCCCTCCACCGCTTTGCCTCCGATAAACCCATCCACAGAGGAGACTTAGTTTTTATGGACCTCGGTGGATGTTTCAACGGATATTTTTCCGACTTCACCAGAACCGTATGCTTCGGTCAGCCCAATGAGCAGCAGAGAAAGATTTACACCGCAGTTTATGAAACGATGCGGAACCTGGAGGAAACCATGAAGCCGGGTGTGACTAACGAGCAGGTAAACCGATCCGCCCGCGGGGTCATTAAAAAGCATGGCTTTGAAGAACATGGCTTCCATGGTCTCCTGGGCCACAGTATCGGCATATCCGGACTGACCGCGCCTTTGATCGGCGAGCTGGCTGCGACCGGAGAGAAAGTTTTTGAGCTCAAGCCGGGGATGATATTTTCCCTGGAACCTACGATTACCGTACCCGGGATACCCGGAGGCGGTGGCGTCAGATTAGAAAATAACATTCTCATCACCGAGCATGGTAATGAGGTGCTGAACAAAACGCCCTTTTGCCAAAAAATGTTAGGCCAGAGTAGTTGTTTGGGGCCATGCTGTGTGCGCTAGTTAGGGAAAACGATGCCTTACTGAAAGCCATGCCGGAAGGCATCTTTGCCCCCAGCTTGGCTGAATCATATATGGTGAGCCCGGATTCCAGGGTCTATGAGTTTAAGCTGCGCAAGGGGGTGAAGTGGACATCGCCACCCTGAGGCAAGGGGTCGAGCCATTTACCGGCGAAGAGCCTAAGTGAAGGTGGAAATTCCAGGAATCGTCTCCGTGGAGACCCTATAAATAATGAAGAGATACATAATTAGACGTTTTATTTTTGGGATTATCGTTGTAGGGATTGTATCCTTGATGATTTTTTTGGCCACCAGGATCGGACCTGATCCTGCGTTCATGATCGCCTCCCCCGGGGCTGACGAAGCCGAACTCAATTCGATCCGGGATCGCTTTGGTTTGAATGAGCCGCTGCCGGTC
>JAURYC010000147.1 GCA_030654105.1 Deltaproteobacteria bacterium | reverse complement strand
ATATCGGAGGAGGCCTAATTCACGAAAATAGGAGGATAACATGGAGACGGAGCACCTGGAAAAGCGGTTTGGAATTTTGGCTGTGGAGAAGGGATTTATCACGGCAGATCAGGTCATTGATGCATTGAGGATTCAGGTGATGGAGGATATAGAAAAGGGAAAACACAGACTTATTGGCCGAATCCTATTGGAGCAGGGGCTGATTACCCTCTCCCAGATTGAAGAGTTGTTGGACTCCCTAGGGAAAAATCTGCCTTTATTTAAAGAACAGTGAAAAGAGCATCAAATGAAATTCCCGTTTCTTCTCCTGCTCTCCCGCAGGCCATTTTGGCTTAGCTCAACCGGAGCCGGCCCGAGGGCCGGGGCACTTCGCTAGGCATCATAAGGCGGTGGTCTTTCCATGGGGCCAGGCGGAAAAAAACACCCCGCCGCGCACTGCGGAGTCCAAGCCCGCCCTTTGAGGTAAGCAATTTACCCGGCCGATGCTGCCGGCACTCATTGCCCCAGCCCCCGGGCCACGACAAAGGTTGTCGGTAAAATAAAATTTAAAACGAATTTCTGTCTCAGGATACTAGAATGGAGGTAACATAATTGATTGAAGTGAGATGGCATGCCAGAGGCGGACAAGGGGGATTTACCGCAGCGAGATTGCTGGGACTTGCAGCTTCGGTATTTGGTAATAATTATGCTCAGGCTTTCCCGTCGTTTGGTCCTGAACGGAGAGGCGCCCCTGTACTTGGATTCACGAGGATTGATAACAAGCCCATTATTGACCACAGCCAGGTGTACACCTGTGACTATGTCGTGGTTCTTGATGAAACTCTTATGGAAACGGTGGAGGTTACCAAAGGGTTAAAGGACGGGGGTAAAATACTTATCAACACCAAGTTGAGCCCGGATCGTTTTAAATTTAATGGAAACTTCACTGTGATCACCATCGATGCGACAACAATCGCCATGGAAGAGTTAGGTTCTCCAATTGCGAATACTGCTATGCTGGGAGCATTTGCTGCAGTGAATGACTTTATCGATATCGATTCAATTTTAAAAGCGGTTGATAAGGGAATGCCTGAAAGCCTGCGCCCAAAAAATAAAAAAGCGATTGAGCATGCCTATAAGGTAATTCGGGGGGAGAAATAAATGGCAAAGCCGCAGATCGTGAAATTCAAATTTCCGGAGTCCTTACAAGAAATGCCTCTTGGGCCCAGCGCCGCGGCAGGTATATTAACTGAACCCAATGCCGGCTGGAGAGTGCAAAGGCCCATTATCGATCATTCAAAATGCAGTAAGTGTCTACTATGCTGGGTTTTATGTCCGGAGGGGGTGATCGATAAAGAAAATGAGAAGCTCGAAATCGATATGAATTATTGCAAAGGCTGTGGATTATGTGCTCATGAGTGCCCAAAAGATGCAATCACGATGGTTCGGGAGGGCGAAGCGGATGATCAATAAAGCTAAAAGTTCCAATTTAGATTTCTTAAACGGCGATGAAGCTGTAGCGTATGGGGCGAAATTATGTCGACCCCATGTCATACCTGTCTATCCCATTACTCCTCAGACGATCGTTGTGGAACGTATATCAGAATTTGTCGCCAATAAGTTAATGGACTGTGAGTACATACATGTTGAAAGCGAGCACAGTGCCATGTGCGCAGCCATGGGCGCATCTTTGGTTGGTGCTCGGGCGTTTACCGCCACCTCTTCCCAAGGTTTGGCGTATATGCATGAGATGCTTCATTATGTAAGCGGAAGCAGGTTTCCCATCGTAATGATGAATGCCAATCGGACATTGGCGGCACCGTGGAATATATTTGGAGACCAGAGAGATTCGCTGGCCCAGAGGGATACAGGATGGATTCAGGTTTATGTAGAAAATGGACAAGAAGCCTTAGATATGATCATTCAGGCCTATGTCATAGCAGAAAATGACCGGGTATATACTCCGGTAATGGTTAACTTAGATGGATTTGTAAATACGCATACGTATGAGCTGGTAGACGTACCCGGACAACACGAGGTAGACGAATTCTTGCCGCCCTTTAAATCCAAGAACGCCGTCGATTTCAACCATCCGCGAAGCTTTTGTATGACGGCATCGACGGAATGGAATACTGAGTTCAGGTACCAGCAGCAGCAAGCTATGAATAATGCCAAGGAAGTGATAGAAGAAGTTGATAAAAAGTTTGGAGAAAAATTTGGCAGATATTATGGCGGCCTGGTAGAAGAGTATAGATGTGAAGATGCTGAAGTCGTACTTGTCGGTATGGGCAGTGTAATAGGCACTTCCAGGATCGTAGTAGATAAATTGAGGGATATGAGTTTAAGAGTTGGTCTTGTGAAACTCAGATTTTATAGGCCGTTTCCTATGGAATACTTTAAAGGTTTAAGCACAAGGGTGAAAGCGATTGGAGTCATAGACCGCGATATATCATTCGGATATGAAGGGGCCGTGGCCTCTGATATAAAATCTGCTTTGGGCAGTTCCGGGGTGTGTCCGAAAAGTATCAACTTTATTGCCGGCATAGCCGGGAGGGATATAACCAAGGAAAACATCGAAGAAATGTATTACAAACTTTTTAACCTCACGAAAGGTAATGAAGAGAAAGAATTACAATTTATAGGATTGAGGTGGTAACAATGGTTAAAGTAAAAAACCTCACGGATAAGGAGTATCTATATGGCCACAAGGCTTGCCCGGGATGTGGACTCGGTACAATCGGCCGGCTCGCCTTGAAAATTTTGGGTGAAAGGACAATCGTTGCCCTTCCGGCAAGCTGTATGTCTACAGTTACAACTCAGTATCCGCAGATGAACTATGCCGTGCCATCGCTTACCATGGCTTTTGCCGGGACAGGAGCCGTATTGACGGGTATGTCAGCAGGGCTAAAAGCCCAGGGCATAACCGATGTTCATGTTTTAGGGTTGGCCGGCGACGGCGGCACTGCCGATATCGGTTTGCAGGCCCTGTCAGGAGCTGTAGAACGTGGGGATGATTTCATTTATATTTGTTATGACAATGAGGCCTATATGAATACCGGAGTACAGAGGAGCAGTCTGACTCCTATCGGCGCCAACACGACCAATTCTCCAGCAGGTACTGCGTCCTACGGTGAGAAAAAACCCAAGAAGAATTTGTTTGAGATAATGATTGCTCACAGAATACCTTATGCCGCGACAGCCAGTTCAGCTTATCCCTATGATTTTATGAACAAGGTAGAAAAGGCTAAAAGTATCCAAGGACCCAAGTTCATACATATTATGTGCCCATGCCCTACGGGATGGGGGTTTGCATCTGACCTTACTGTAGAGATTGGTAAACTTGCGGTTGAAACCGGTATGTGGTATTTAGCTGAATATGAAAATGGGAAAGTTAAAATGAATGTTATTCCCAAAACAATAAAACCTGTTGAGGAATATCTTATGAAGCAAAGAAGGTTCAGACATTTAACTGCGGAAATCATTAAGCTTATCCAGGAACACAGAGATAGTGAATGGACGCTGATCAGGGAGAGGTGGCTTTAGGAAGGGACATAGGTTCTACATTTACAGCCAGTGGCGAAAAAGGCGGACAGGTTGTCGCCTGACTATAACCCAAGGTTAATCTTACGGAGTGTTGTCCGGTGGGTTCCTTGCATGAAGAGAAGAGGAGAGGAGGAAGTCTGAGAAGATGAAATCATATGGCATTGTGGTTTTGCCCGGAGATGGCATTGGGCCCGAAATCGTCGAGGCCACTGTAGAGGTCCTCGACAAGGTCCAGGACTTGGCTGGCGACTTTCGTTTGTCTTATGCTTTTCACCAAGCTGGCGCGACTTACTATCTTAAAAACGGAAAAAATATGTCTGCGGAAACATTCGAGGCTATCCGTCAGTCCGACGCTACCTTAAAAGGACCGGTGGGATTACCCGAAGTGCGTCTGCCGGACGGTACCGAAGCCGGAACGCTGGGAGGCGTGCTCCGGAATGGTTTCGACCTCTATGCCAATGTCCGCCCGATCAAACTATTTCCCAAAGTGCCCACGCCGCTCAAAGACAAATCTCCGGAGAGCATTGACTACATCATTGTCAGAGAAAACACTGAGGGCCTTTATGCTTCCCGCGGCCGGGGACTCGTCACCGAGCAGGCCGCCACCGACACCTTGTTGCTTACCCGCAAGGGATGCGAGAGGATCTGTCGCTTCGCCTTTGATACGGCTTTACGCAAAGCAAAGGGAGCCCCCGAAGACGGCCGGAGAAGAGTCACTTTGGTGGAAAAAAGCAACGTTCTGAGAAGCTTTTACTTCTTCCGGCAGGTGTTTGCCCAGGTGGCCAAGGAAACACCCGAGGTGGAGACCGAAACCCTCTATGTCGACGCTGCCGCGGCGGCTTTAGTTAGTAAGCCCCAACATTTCCAGGTGATTGTCACCGAGAATATGTTTGGGGATATTCTCAGTGATCTGGGGGGAGCAACCATAGGAGGATTGGGGATGTGCCCTTCGTCGAATGTGGGGGAAGAGCGCGCTTATTTCGAGCCCATCCATGGCTCAGCTCCGGACATAGTCGGGCGAAACCTGGCCAACCCGCTTTCCCAGATCAGGGCCGCAGGCATGATGCTGGAATATCTGGGGCGCAAGAGGGATGCCGATCTGCTGGAGAAGGCCATCTGGCAAGCACTCGAAAAAGAGCGTTTCTCCATCTCGACGGCCGGTCAGGTAGAGAAGGGTGCCAAGGTAGTCGTCGCTGCGCTTAAGGAAGAACTGGAACGATGTTACGCAGCGGCGCGATAGGCTCGCAGAACTCTTTCCACGGCGGTGGTCGGTGCAATGGAAAGCAAGATTGATGAATAAATGGGGTCAAACGTACATCATGAAGTTTTGGCAATAGCGGGTAATGCCGCATGATAACAATGGGCGATCGATAGGGAATTAGAAAGGAAAGGATGAGATGATCATAAAGACCATTTGTCTTCCCGAGGCTAAAAAGGTTGAAGTCGTGAGTAAAGAACTTGCCAAGCCGGATGATGGACAGGTTTTAGTCAAGACTTTCCAATCCTCTATCTGCGGGACGGACAAAAATTTATACAGCGGAATTCTCCCTCCCGGGAATACCTTTCCCATTACTCTGCTCGGTCATGAGGGTGGAAGAGTTGTCATGGAGGCGGGCAAGAAGGTGCGCAAGTACAAAGTAGGCGACCGGGTGATGTCCTGTAAAAATAACGGGACTTTTGCTGATTACTTTATCGCCCAAGAAGAGAACCTGCACCTAATTCCCGCGGAAATGGACATGGACTTAGGGTGCCTGGGCGAGCCACTCGCCTGCATTATGTACTCAATTTTCAATTCCGGGGTACAACTGGGGGATACCGTCGCGGTAATGGGTTTGGGGTTTGCCGGTCAGATCATGGTCCAGGGGGCAAAAAGAAAAGGAGCTCTAACCGTCGTGGGAATCGACCCCTTGGCCGGGAAGCGCGTTTTGGCTAAAAATCTGGGAGCGGATTATGTTTTCGACCCGAAGGATCCAGATGCCGAGCAGGCCATACGAAACATTACCGAGGGCCGGGGGGTAGACGTGGTTTTCGAGGCTGCCGGGACAGAGGATTCAATGAACATGGCCACGAGGATTCTGAAAAAAAATGGGATTTTAGTCCTTTATAGCTGGGTGATGGAGCCCATTCGTCTGGCCATAAGTCGCTGGCATGATGATGCCATTGACATCCGCACCACTTGCGTTATGCATTTGAACACCCCTTTTGAAAGATTTGCCTGGTTCGACCGTCTCCTGTCACCCTACTGGAAGGGCTTGATCCAAGTTAGGCCATTACTTACCGCCACGGTTTTTTTGCAAGATATCGCCAGAGGATTCGAGTTAGCCTGCCAGCCGGATGCGATTAAAATTTTAGTCAACCCCCGGGATTAAAGGGGCGGCCCCGAACGGCGGCCCCGAACGGCGGCCCATTTTGCTTGACACCCCAGGCTAAAATTCCCTAAAATATAATCCCAGCGGAGGGTAGATCAAAGAAGGGATTTTTTTATCCCCCCGGGGAAACGTCAGCTACACTCTTAATGGCTTGCGGTGGAGTGCAATTCCCGAAAAATGAAAACCAAAATTTCTTCCGGGATTGGTTATTTGGATCATCTTTTAGGTTTCCTCAAGACCGGTGACAATGTCATCTGGGAGGTTGAGGCCGGGACGTATATCGAGATATTTCTTCAATGCTTTATCGAACATACCTTGAAGAATGGATATCAAGCGGTCTACGTCAGTTTCAACGTTTCTCCTTCTACGCTCACCAAACGATTAAGCCACCTTCCCAACTTAGAGAATTTGACCATTTTAGATTGCTTCACCTCCGGCAAAGGGAACAACGATTCCCTCTTCGCTCAATTCTATGAGAAAGAAAAAGAGGGATGGGCCGGAAATGTGATCAAGGTCGAAAATCCCAAAGACCTCTCCCAGTTTCGCGTGGCCATGGATCGCGTGGAGATTAAAAAGGGAAAAGCTGTCCGCTACATCTTTGACAGCCTGACCGGCATGCAGGATGTCTGGGGAGATGAAAATGCGACCTATAAATTTTTTACTTACTCCTGTCCCCGCCTTTATGATCTTCAGACCGTTGCCTACTGGGTTTTGGAGAAAGAGGCCCATGCTCCATCTTTCAAAGCTAATTTGAGGCATATCACTCAGGTAGCCATCGAACTGGACAAAAAAAATGGTGAACTCCTTTTAAAAGTGATTAAAGTGGAAGGAAGGTTTTCCCGAAATGTATTTCTCCCTAAGCGCTACGAAGTGTGGGGCCAAGAGGTTGTCTTCCCTTCCACGGGAGGACGCAAACCCATTAACTTAGGCGGAAAAATCAAGGTTCTAAGAATGAAAGTGGGAATGACCCAAAAAGAATTGGCTGAGCAGGTGGGCTTGACCCCCAGCTTTATTTCTCAGTTAGAGAAGAACCTGATCAGCCCTTCCCTCGATTCCCTCCTGAAGTTGAGTGAAAAATTGCATACTTCTCCCGTTTTTTTCCTTAGGGAAGGGGAAGATGGAACCCAGCGGAAGATGGTCATCAAGCCCAGTGAGAGGCAGGAAATTCAACTAAAGGAGATGAAAATTCCCGACGTAAAATTACAGCTCTTGGTTTCCCACGTGCTTAACCGCAGGATGGAACCTTACCTTTTAACTCTGCGGCAAGGAGCAACGATCAAAGGACACTTCTGCAGTCACAAAGGGGATGAATTTGCATATATAATAGAAGGAGAGTTGGAAATTGAGATTCAGGGGGAAAAACAGATGTTGAGGCCAGGGGATGGTCTATATATAGAATCAACAGTCCCCTCCAAATGGGTTAATATGGGGGAAGGGGAAGCGGTCCTTTTATGGGTATTAAGTCCACCCAGCGGAGGGTTGTGAAATAGGGGGGGCTAAATTTTTTTGCCCTTAGAATTAATTAGAAATTAATTTATATTCAAAATATTAAGTGAGATTAACTTTGGAGGTGAAAATGGAATTGGGAGCGGTAAACGGGATCATCGACAAATACCAGGCCAAGATAACATCTCTCATCAGTATCCTTCATGACATTCAAGATCAGTATAACTATTTACCCGAGACGGCCTTGAAAAAAGTCGCCTCCAGGCTCCAGATGGATCTCAATGACCTTTACGGGGTCGCCACCTTCTATAAATCCTTCAGCTTGGTTCCCAAAGGGAGGCATTCGATTACTCTCTGCCGTGGAACTGCCTGCCATGTCCAGGGTGGCCCGAAGATTCTGCGGGAGATGAAAAAAGAACTGGCTATTGAACCCGGTCAGACGACCAAAGACAAAAACTTTTCTTTAGAGGTCGTCAATTGTCTGGGGGTTTGTGCCATTGGCCCGGTAATGGTCGTCGATGGAAAATTCTACGGGGAGATGAATTGGGTGAAAGCCAAACGAATCGTGGAGAAGATAATGAAAAAGGGAAACGGGGGGAGGGCATGAGGAAGATCAAGTCGGCAGCTAATTTAGAGAGGGCGAGGGAACAAATCATTTCCAAGCAGAAGAAATATGCCGCCGTCATCTCGGTGTGTGGAGGGACTGGATGTCAGGCCTATGGATGTGCAAAGGTAAAGAGGGCTTTCCAAAGAGGATTGGGAAAAGAAAAATTGCGAGGAAGGGTAGCGTTGAAGTACACGGGGTGCCCGGGATTTTGTGAGAGGGGACCCTTGGTGACCCTCTACCCCCAGAACATTTTCTATCAGCGGGTTAAAGTGGAAGATGTTCCGTTAATAATTTCGGAGACAATCCAGAACGGAAGGAAGGTAGAACATCTCCTCTTTGAGGATTCGGTAGATCGACAGAAGATTATCTCTTCCCAGGAAATCCCATTCTATCGATCCCAGATGCGGCTCCTCTTGAAAAATAACGATCTCATTGATCCAACCCAGATTGAAGATTATGTCGCCGTTGGCGGCTATCAGTCATTGGCCAAAGCGATATATCAAATGAATCCTGAGCAGATTATCAAAGAGATAAAGGACTCGGGTTTGAGAGGAAGGGGAGGGGCAGGGTACCCCACCGGGAAAAAATGGGAAGAATGTAGGAAAACACCTGGGGACACAAAATACATCATCTGCAACTGCGATGAGGGAGATCCAGGGGCTTTCATGGATAGAAGCCTGTTAGAGGGGAACCCCCATTCCATCCTTGAGGGGATGTTGATTGGGGCCTATGCCATAGGAGCGAGTCAGGGTTTTATTTATGTCCGCCACGAATACCCTTTAGCCCACAAGCATGCAGAGATCGCCATCACCCAGGCCAGAAAGTCTGGCTTGCTGGGCAGGAATATTTTGGGCTCTGGTTTTGATTTCGAAGTGGAAACGGCTAAGGGAGGCGGGGCCTTCGTTTGCGGAGAATCGACGGCGTTGATCGCTTCGATCGAGGGAAAAGTTGGAGAGCCCAGGAGCAAACAGGTCCATACCGTGATGCAAGGGCTCTGGGAAAAGCCAACCAACCTCAACAATGTAGAGACCTGGGCGAATGTTCCGTTGATCATCCGTCAGGGAAGCCAGTGGTTTTCTTCCATTGGCACGGAAAAGAGCAAAGGGACAAAGATTTTCTCTTTGGTAGGGCGGGTGAAAAACACCGGGCTGGTCGAGGTGCCGATGGGGATTACCCTTAAAGAAATTATTTTTGACATCGGGGGCGGCCCCAAAGACGGAAAAGCCATTAAGGCCGTGCAAACCGGGGGACCTTCGGGTGGCTGCATCCCCGCTTTTCTGTTTGACCTTCCGGTGGACTATGACAGTCTCACCCAAGCCGGATCTATGATGGGGTCAGGCGGGATGATCGTCCTGGATGAGGGGACCTGTATGGTGGATATGGCTAAATATTTCGTCCATTTCTTGCGAGAAGAATCCTGCGGGAAGTGTCTTCCCTGCCGCGAAGGATTAAAAAGGATGGGGGAAATATTGGACGGGATCACAGCCGGGAGAGGAAACAGGGAAAGCCTGTTCCTGCTCGAGGAATTGGCGGCAGTGGTGGCCGATACTTCCCTCTGTGGGCTGGGGAAAACTGCGCCGAATCCGGTCCTCTCCGCTCTGAAGTATTTCCGTCCTGAATTTGAAGACCACATTGATCAGAAGAGATGCCCGGCGGGGGTCTGCACCGCTCTCATCCATTATTCCATTGCCGAGGAGAGTTGTGTGGGGTGCGGGGCCTGTAAGAAAATTTGTCCAACGAAGGCGATTGCAGGGGAGAAAAAGCAGAGTCACCGCATACTTTCAGAACTCTGTTCCCAATGCGGATCCTGCAGGGATGTTTGCCAAGTGAATGCTGTGTGGGTCCAGTAAAAGGGGGAGACATGGAAAACAAAACCGTAAATATTACCTTGGATGGAAGTTCGATCGAGGTGGAGGAAGGAAGCACCATCCTCCAAAGTGCTCTTCAGTTTGGTATCCATATTCCCACGCTCTGCTATTTGGAAAACCTTTCTCCCTATGGA
>JAURYC010000146.1 GCA_030654105.1 Deltaproteobacteria bacterium | reverse complement strand
TTTATATGTAAAATGGAATCATGTATTCCAGATCTATCATCCCCCCCAAAGCCAAAAGCTTCTTCTTATTCGGTCCCAGGGGAACCGGTAAGACCACATGGGTTAAGTCCTCCTTTCCAAAGGCTGTCTATTTCGATTTATTAGAAGCTGAGCTGTTTAATGATTTGACAGCGAATCCACAACGATTGTCGAATTTTATCCCTCCTGATTTCAGGGATTGGATCATCATTGATGAAATACAGCGAATCCCCGAACTTTTGCATGAAGTTCACCGTTTGGTTGAATCAAAAAAATATCACTTTATTCTCACCGGGTCTAGCCCGCGGAAGCTGAAAAGAAAAGGTCCCAATCTTCTCGCCGGCCGGGCGTTAACGCTTTCCATGCACCCGCTATCTATTGCCGAATTGGGAGGGGATTTTAAGTTAGAGCATTCTCTCAGGTATGGTCATTTACCCAGCGTCTACACGGAAGCTGATCCCCAAAAATATCTTGAGGCTTATGTAAGGACCTATCTTGAGGAAGAGATCCGTCAGGAAGGGCTTACAAGAAATCTGTCGGCATTTGCTCGATTTCTGGAGGCTGCGAGTTTTTCCCAGGGGTCTGTTTTGAGCATTTCTTCTGTGGCAAGGGAATGTCATGTCGAGAGAAAGGTCGTTGAGAGTTATTTTTCGATCCTTGAGGATCTTATGATCGGTTACCGGATACCCATTTTTTCTAAGAAGGCAAAAAGGCGACTTATCGTGCATCCCAAATTTTATTTTTTTGATGTGGGAGTCTTTAGGACTTTGAGACCCATGGGGCCGCTCGATGCTCCAGAAGAGGTTGATGGAATCGCTTTGGAAACGCTCTTTCTTCAAGAGTTCATTGCGCTTAATAGCGCCTTGAATCTTGGCTATAAGATTTTTTACTGGCGTACTTCAAACGGCAGAGAAGTGGACTTTGTTCTGTATGGCCCTAAAGGACTTCTCGCTTTTGAAATAAAAAGAACATCGAGAATAACATCAGCCATGCTTGGGGGATTGAAATCGTTTGTAGCGGATTATCCTATGGCTAAGGCGTACTTTGTTTATGCTGGCCATCGGCGGATGTTTGAAGACAAAATTGAAATTATTCCAGCTCTGGAAATTCTGAAAAATTTAGAAAAATTATTATCATGAGAAATTGTTTGTATTGTAATTGGGGTAGGGTCTCCTCCGACTTTGGTCACCTACCCGTGACTGAAGGGTTACTCCTTACTGGTCTTTTCAATTGACAGGCGCCCCCTTTTTTCGTATATTCAACTCACCCAAAAGCGAGTTCTCATCACTTACAGAGCCGAAGAGGATTGCCATGACGGTTATCGCCGAGAAAAGAGGGCCTGTAACCACCATCATCATCAACCGACCGGAGGTAAAAAACGCCGTAGATCGGCCCACTGCCCAGGCATTGGCCGATTCCTTCCGGGCCTTTGATGGCGATGGGGAGGCACGGGTGGGTGTGCTCTGGGGGGCGGGGGGGTGCTTTTGTGCAGGGGCTGATCTGAAGGCCATTTCCGGGGGCCTTGCCAATCGGATGGAAGAAGACGGCGATGGTCCCATGGGTCCTACGAGGATGTTCTTGAGCAAACCGGTCATAGCCGCCGTTGCTGGATATGCCGTGGCCGGAGGGCTTGAACTTGCCCTCCTCTGCGACCTTCGCGTCATGGAAAAAGATGCGTTTTTCGGGGTTTTCTGTCGAAGGTGGGGGGTCCCCCTCATCGATGGGGGGACTGTCCGGCTTCCCCGGTTGATCGGCCTATCCAATGCTCTTGATATGATCCTGACCGGTCGGCCTGTCGGTGCTGAAGAAGCCCTGCGTATGGGGCTGGTCAATAGGGTGGTGGAGCCGGGGACCTCCCGGGCTGAAGCCGAGGCCCTCGCGGAAACGATCTCCAATTTCCCGCAGAACTGTCTGAGGAGCGATAGGCGCTCGGCCTACGAGCAGTCGGGTCTGCCCTTCGATGCGGCTATGAGAAACGAATTTCGAATCGGCCTGAAGACCATCCTCACGGGAGAGACCGTAGAAGGCGCCACTCGTTTCGCAAAAGGGGCCGGACGACTCGGACAATTTTAGGGATGGCATTCCCCTCTCATTCCCTGAAAAAGGAATCGCCCTCCCCAGGTATTCCGGGAAGTCGTCCACCCTCGCCAAACTTGAATATCTCCTTTGTGGTCTTGACTTCTTCTTGCAGAGATCTCGGCGGGCCAAAAGTGACTTGCGCCATGGCAAATCATAGGTCGACCTGCTGGGAGGAATGGCCAATTAGGGAAGGGCACCCTTCCAGGTACGAGGATATCCGAAGGATCTACTCATCTGGCTCAGCATCCGTAAACACCGTTTAGAAAACGTGAGAATTACCTGAAGAGAAACGGTCGTCAGCTATTTACTTCACAACGGTTTGATACATTATTTCTTCAGGACTTTTTTACCAACCTTCCTCTGCCCCCTATTGACTTTGAGCCTCCTTTCTTTGCTACCCTCTTTACTTTTTGCCCCTGCTTTTTCAGCGAGAATTTTCTTCACCTCCCGCTTGCTCACCTTTCGCAAGGCCACCAGGGCAGCTTTTTTATCCCCTTTCGGCTTGAATTTTCCCTTTTCCCAGGATGTCACAGCTCCAATGGTCACCCCCGCGAGAATGGCGAGTTCTCTTTGCGAT
The DNA here is from genome assembly GCA_030654105.1 of Deltaproteobacteria bacterium. NCBI lineage: Bacteria > Pseudomonadati > Myxococcota > Myxococcia > Deltaproteobacteria bacterium. The sequence goes on along the minus strand of JAURYC010000146.1, from coordinate 1,746 downwards.
ATACCTTTTTTCTTCCGTAGATTGCGAATCCGCTCCGGCGTAAACCGGGAGGCTTTCACTTCTTCTGGGGTGGCTTCCAAATTAATTTCCATTCTTTCAGCTTGGCGAGTCTGTTCCTTAGCCCATCGATCCAGCTTGGTGAAACTTTTGAGTAACCCTGAAAGCTTAAGCCTCATTCCCCAAACTTCTCTTCGAAGAGGGAGAAACTTTGATCGGACTTCCCTCTTGGCCAACCTTTGGATTTCAGCTTTGATGATGGATTCAATTTTTGCCATAAGGGCCTCCTTTTATGCAAGCTTGGATTTTGGCAGGGATTATATGAAATTGGAGATGGTAAGTCAAGGTAGTTATTGAAAAGGTATTTGCTGAAAAGGCAGTTCCTGAAAAGTCTTGAAATTTTTACCTTGATTCCTAATCCTCCTTCCAATATACTCCCGCTATTCAAGCTTTTTATTCTACTTCTAACAGGAGGCAAGAAAATGGCTAAGAAACCCATGACCAAAGCTCAGATTGTTACCCATTTTGCAAAAAAATTCGAGCTCTCCAAGAAGACCTCTGCAGCGATTATTGATGAGGTTGCAGCGCTGGCGATCTCCGAAACCAAGAAGACCGGCTCCTTTACCCTTCCTGGTATCGGGAAACTGGTCCTGGTCAAGAGGAAAGCCCGTATGGGGCGCAATCCGGCCACAGGGGCAGAGATCAAGATTCCAGCGAAGACTGTGGTCAAGATGCGGATTGCGAAAGCGGCTAAGGAGGCGGTTGTACCGGGGAGGAAATAAGGAAGCAGAGGTGCTGTTTTTTATCCCTTCCAATTTCTTTTGACATTTTTTGAGAGATATTTTATGTTATGATTAACGTTGGGATAAATTGGATGGTAGTTTTGGGAAACATCATATAGAAGCGCCATTGGGAATCATTTCTTTTTCCTGGGGGCGCTTTTTTTGTGGCCCAAACCACATTCAAACTAATCATAGAATCATGGAACAAGAGGAGGGTATCGTTGTGGCAGAAGGAAAGGTGAAGTGGTTCAACGAGAAGAAAGGCTTTGGTTTCATCGAGCAGGATGGTGGAAAGGACCTTTTTGTCCACTATACAGCCATTCAGGGAGACAGTTTTAAAACCCTGAAGGAAGGCCAGAGGGTGAGCTTCGAGATCGAAGAGACATCCAAAGGCCCGAAAGCTAAGAACGTCCAGATCATTTAAAGAAAGAGTAGGGGTATTTCCTCTCCTACCTTGAGCTAGCTTTCCTCTGCGGCAGCTGGCAAGAGCTCGTTCAGATCAGATTCAGGAAGCATCCAGCTTGAGAATGCTATCTGTCCAGTGTCTGAGGATGCTATCCTGCTACGATACTGGATAGACGCTCTGGAAGGTGCTCCACAGCAGCTTGGCCAGAGATCGGGTCCAGGAAGGATTCAGAATGGGGGTGCCTTTTATATGATTATCAGGCATTGGTAATAAGGTATTTCCTATCAACTTTGGAAGAACGGGTTTTCGACAAGTATTTGCTTCGGTAATCATTTTTTAGGTTATGGATTTTCAAACATAAACGTTCCCCGAGAGCCGGAGTAGGCTAAAGGTAAGTCTTAACGAATAAGGATTTCACCGGACAGGTATTTGCACTGGTTGGATTTTAAGAAATGAGGCGAGGTAAATCAAGGGCAGCCCCTTTGCCCTCCCGGGGCAGGAGCCCGGGGCAGGAGCCTTGAAAAAGTGCGGGAGGGTTAATATAATCTTTCCTTAATATGT
>JAURYC010000145.1 GCA_030654105.1 Deltaproteobacteria bacterium | reverse complement strand
ATAAATTCAGCATGACACTCACCCTTGACTTCAAGTGGAATATTCCTGATTCAGTCTCTGGTTTCAATTTTATCTCTTTAAACTCTCCCTGGCGATGACGGCAGCTCCCAGGGCCGCAGTCATATGAGGATTTGGGGGTATGAGGATATTGTGCCCTCTGATCTCCTTGAGGGCTTGAACAAGGCCTGCATCTCTTGCTCCGCCTCCAACCATGGCTACATCCTGCTCCACACCTATTCTCTCGGCCAGACTGTTGATCTGGGCCGCCAGGGCTCTGTGCAAGCCTGCCAGAAGGTCTTCTTTTGTGACTTCTTGGGAGAGTCGGGAAATCGCCTCCGTTTCTGCGAAAACGGCGCATCCGGTGTTAAACTCGACTCTCTTTTTTGATTTTAAAGATAACTCACCCATCTCATCCACCTTGACCTGAAGAACCTTAGCAATGACCTGAAGAATCCTGCCGCTTCCTCCCGCACATTTACCGCTCAATATAAAGCTGTGCACACTTCCATGACCATCCGTGCGGAGGACCTTTGTGTAAAGATCTCCTACGTCAATGACGGTCCTCACCGTGGGAAGCAGAGAAGAGATGCCCTTCGCAAGGCAGACGATATCCGATTTGATTTCATCCGCGAAGATGACCAGTTTGGACCCATATCCCGTAGCGACCGTCCTTGAGATATTATCCCTTGACCTCCCGGCCTGAGAAAGTAACTCCTCTTTCATCTTCTCGGCTGTCAGCTTGAAATCTCCTCCGGAGGCGCACTCACAAGACCCAAGAGGGCCCTGATCACCGAGGGCAACCCCTTTGGATTGGGCCGAACCGATATCGATCCCTAATACAAAAACCATTTTTCTCCTAAGCGAATGAAACGAATAAAAGCGAATTCATCGAATGATTCGGCAAACTCGGTGTCATTCGTGCCATTCATATTATAGATAACACAAATCCTGACCCCCCTCAAACCAAATTAATACCCCCTGGTGGAGTAAACCCCATTAGAAATTCCAGCGGGGCATTATTTCTAACGGGGTAAATCTCCAATTTCCCTAACGATGAAGAGGCCATCCTGAAGTATTTTGGAGATCCGAAAGGGGAAACTAAGATTGCCATTGAATCTATGGGCTCCTGGTACTGGATATATGGTCTTCTTGTGTGAAAAGGATTTGCAGTAGTGTTTCCCCATCCTTTGAAGACGAAAGCCATTGCTTCGGCAGTCTATCCAATTGACAGATCTCACCTACTGCTGTTCATTTTTGTACATCAGACGGACTCTCAGTCGGGGACTCAGCACAGCACAGTTCGCCCTTCATTCTGAAAGGCAACCGCCGTTGTTCCGCCGGCCCATTGCCCATGCGATGTCCTCTCCGATCGTCCCTTCATACCGTTCGGGCCTTTGTGCGCTTGCATTACAGCTCAGCCTATCTGTTTCTCCGCCTTTAAGCCTCCGGAGTGCCTCACTAGCCTCGCCTGCAAACGAAAATTCAATTCCACTCGTAACACGTGTCCGCCTAACGTGCCGCATCAGCAGCGGCGGGCCTGGCCAGTCACGGTGAACCCGATCGTCACCCCTGCGCCCGCCGGTTGCTGCATGCGGAAGTTATGTGGCTTCCGACATACGCAAGTACTCCATACTCTCCGTGGCACCTACCGATCCGAGGGACCGCTCCCTTTCTCCAGTCGTTGAGACCTTTTGTAGAAATTTTCCCAAATTACAATTTGAGAAAGGGGAGCATAAAATGAAAAAGCCAACCTTTTCTGGTTGGCGGCGGATTCAATTACCTTTGATTTTATCTTTTGGGTTAGGGCTTCATGCCTTTCCCTCAGAAATCTGTATATTTCCTTACGGGTTAGCTTGCCCCTGGCCCCTGAAGGCCAACTGGCAAAAGAGACTACTTTCACTTTCCCCCTTTTTTTCTCTCCCTCTTTTTTAAAAGCTTCAATTTTCGCTCCGAGAAAAAAGCCAACCGTTATGGCTGGCTCTGATTTTGTCTATGAGAGGGAGAAAATATCCAAGCCTTCCACCATCTCGTAATGCCGCCGGTTATTGGTAAGAAGGGTTAGGTTGTAATAGAGGCAGGTGGAAGCAATCAAAAGGTCAAAGTCACTGATGGTTTTCTTCCGCTGTCTTAACCTACCCCGTTCCCTACCGAAAACTTTGCCGATCTCCTGATCGATATTTAGCACCTTTAAATCCGGAGCCAGAAATTCCTCTAAAAGCTGCTGACTTTTAACAGGGTCTTTGGAATAATAAACACCTTCATAAACCTCTGCTAAGAAATTACACTTATGGCCGCTCCTTCAGGGGCTAATTCTTCTAACTTTCTGACCACTCTATCCTGACCCTTCAGATGATCAATTATCCAATCCGTATCGATTAAGTATTTCATAGTTTAACCCCTGGCCTGGTAATAATGAGGCGATCGTTGTATATATTTCTCTTTAATTCGTCACAATCAATTAGATTTTTCCAGCCTCCGGCCGTTGCTTTTAAAGCCTCCAAAAAACTTTTCTTTCCCATTCTGGAAGGAGTTTCCAGAATGCTAATGGTAATTTCTTCTCCTTCCCCGATCTCTATCTTTTCTAAAGGTTCAATCACTCCCTTAGAAAATTTTGCCTTGATAGTCTTTGCCATTTTTATCCCTCCTTCGATTTTTGAGTTATGACCTCTCATAGACCTTTTCCCCTCCCCATTTTCATTTTAGGGGATAGGATGGCAACTGTCAACATATCCACTGGATCACTCCAGATGATAGTTTTTCCCTTCGGGACAATATCACCCCCCTTTTCCCAATCTTCCCACCCCTTATGCTGAAGATAAGCCAACCAAAGGCAATTCAATCAGTACCTTAACAATCTAAAGGAGGGAGTGAAAATCGATGAGGATCGTGATTTATGAAACGCTGGAATTTCTCAGGCGCGTTTTGAAAGGAAAGAAGTTCCGCCTGGACTGCGGCCATCATTGGACACCGTTCCATCCCTGGACCAACACGGCAGTGCTCCTGGCCGATGGCCGGGTGATCTGCCATAACTGCTACCTGTAGAGAAGGAGGGGTGATGAGAGTACGAATCATTCATTCTAAAAACCTGAGCTCCGAATGTTGGTATGTCCAAGCCTGGGGTTTGGCATATTGCCGGAAGTGCTGTCGCAAAAACAGCAAAAAGTGCGGAGGAAAAAGAATTAGACAAACCGGCCAAAATCTCTTGGGCAAAAGGGTGCCCATAGATTAGGAGGATCGTATGTTAAAAGTCCATAGCCTTTGTCTGCCTTATTTTTCTCAAGATATGGTGAGCATCTTTCTTCTTGATGGAAGCAAAATCAGCATGCCACCTTCCCAGTTCAAAGATGTCACCTCAGAGGGAGGAAGATTTCATCAGTTTTATACCTTCCAGATCGGAGGTGATGAAAATGCTCTCAAAAGAAATGGAAAAATGGTTGAGGGCTCTTGGGATAGCCAAAATTCTTTCTGAGGACCACGGGTATCACTGTCTCTATCTTGAAGACATACAAAACTTTATATGGAGGAAATCTATGTACAGCCCAAAGATAAGAGAGGATCTAATTCCGAAGATTTATCAAGTGGCCAAAGCCAAACGGATCAAAATGACGACCCTGGTTAATGAGATCTTAGAGAAAGTGCTAAACGGAGGTGATGGGCTTGAGGCAAGGGAAGCTTTATCAAACAGTAAAGAGTCTGATCTTTCGAAGGAGGATGGTGAAAACACTAAATGAGGTTGAAGATGACATCAGGCATTCTCTATTGAGCAAGGGGAAGGAGGAAATGATTAGTGGAGGCTTCAAGATCTCGATCCAGAGAGACGGCCAAGTTGAGATTACCGAACTACCACCATTGAACCTGAAACAGCTGGAACTACCTCTAAAACAATCAGAAGGATCAAAGGAAGGAGAAGACTCATGAGACTACAGACTTTAATTGAAGAATTGGAAAAGCAAAGGCCTATGAAGTGGGATCAAAAGATTGATTCGGCGAAATTGAAGATGGCTTTGTCCAGCGGCCAAGTAAGAATTCAAATCAATGGAAAGGATGATTCCTATTCCGTCACTAAACCTCGCCATGATCAGATTGCCGAGAGGCTTGACATCCCGATTAAGTATTATTCCAAGATGGAAAATGAGGCTCCCGGTCTTCTAGCCGAGAACGTGAATACCTGGATAAGAGAGAAGCCAAGAGAGGTTTTTATTCGGGGCCTTGGGGATTCAGTCCGAGCTTTTCTCAGCGATAGGTACCGGGTGATTGATCACCTGGACGTCCTTTATTGCGCTTTAAATGAACTCCAAGCACATGAGGCGGAAGTGGAGGATTGTTATTGTCAGATTCATCAAACCTTTGGCAATTAAGGGACGCCTCTAACCCCGCTTCATTATCTATAGTAACTCACGCAGGATTCAGGTTAACCTTAATGACTTAAGTATTTCAGCCAGTTTTGGTTCTACCTTTGCAAACTCCTTTAATGCCCTTTCGAGCAAATCTCCCCTTTCCTCCAGCTCTTTATTTTTCTTAATGGCAGGGGCAAGGGCAGTCCTTCTATCCCAGATGACAAATCCAATAAGTATTCCCATCCCACCAAAAAGAATCCCAAAACCCCATAGTATAAGCGTATAAAGGTTATCAAACTGCCTCTGGGTACTTATCTTCAGGTCATCTATCTGCCTCTGGAGGGATTTTTGGCCTTCATCAACCTTTGTTTCAAGCCTTATCAGCCTGTCCCTGTCCTCCTGGGTAAAGGAGACATCTCTGGCATAAGCAGATAGGGCATTACCCATGATCGCCATCACGACCAGGATAAGAAGTATCTTCTTCATAAACAACCTTCCCCCGTCTCTGTCTTTTGATAAAAGGTAACAGAATAAATACCTTTTGTCAAAACAAAAAAGGGAGGCAATGTGCCTCTCCCCTTTTTA
>JAURYC010000144.1 GCA_030654105.1 Deltaproteobacteria bacterium | reverse complement strand
AATCATATTATTCAATTCTGTCCCCCCTACCGCACCAATGCCTGGCCGCAATCCGAGGCGTTGCTGAAGCGGTCCATCGCTCTGCCCATCTCCGTACGCATGAGCGAGGAACAGATTTCCAGGGTTATCGAAGGGGTGCGCGAGACGGCGAAGGAAGTTTTGTAACGAATGATTCACCGCAAAGTTCGCAGAGACCGCAGAGAAGTAAAGAGCCAAAGATATTTTGAAGTAAAATAAAATACAAAAGAATTAGTTCTGTTGATTTAAAGCTTTTCCCTTTGCTTTTAGATTTAAAAATCTTCGCGTTCTCTGCGATCTCCGCGGTGAAAATAATAGATATGAAAGTTTACGGCATCATTCCCACTCGCTATGGATCAACCCGTCTTCCGGCAAAGGTTTTGGCGGACATCGCCGGAAAACCTTTGATCCAGTGGGTATATGAACGCGCCCGCAAGTCTCCATCCTTAGACCGATTGGTCGTGGCCACCGATGATGAACGCATTTATAACCGGGTGAAATCCTTTGGGGGGGAGGTATTGGAGACTTCGTCAACGCACCCTTCCGGGACGGACCGGGTATGCGAAGCCGCCAGGATACTCCGAGCGCAGGATAAAGACTTGATTGTGAACATTCAAGGAGACCAGCCACTTTTCGAACCCGGGATGATTGATGAACTCGTCGGACCCTTGCGGAATGATCCAAGCATAAACATGGGTGCCCTCGTGTACCCCATTCGCACCCCTGAAGAGTTGGCCAATCCCAGCGTGGTGAAGGTGGTTTTTGATCGGAAGGGTTTCGCCCTGTATTTTTCCCGCTCGCCCATGCCCTATGTCATATCGACGTCTTCGGAACCACGTTATTATAAACACATCGGGCCCTACGCTTACCGGATGGAATTTTTGGTGAAGTTTACCCAAATAGAAAGGGGTATGCTGGAGCAGTGGGAATCCCTGGAGCAGTTGAGGGCATTGGAGCATGGTTACAGGATCAAAGTTGTGGAGACGAAATTTGACTCCCAGGAAGTGGATACTTCCGAGGACCTTGAGAAAGTTCGCAAAATAATGAAACGTGAGTAGTGAGTTGTGAGTTGTTACTACTCACGACTTACCACTCCCCACTTACGATTTTTGAATAAGGGCATAACTCCCGGTGTTTCTCTTCTATAATCTTCTTTTGGGGACGTTCTGTTTAGCCACGTTCCCTTTGCTTCTTTTTAAAATGATATTCCATTCCAATCGCCACGAAGTCTTCGCCCAGAAGCTCGGCTTCCTTCCCAAGGAAATATTGTCCGGAATGAAAGGGAAGCCGAGGATATGGGTACATGCCGTTTCCGTAGGGGAAGTTTCGGCGATCCATCCCTTACTCAGGGAGTTGCGGGCAACCTACCCCCAGGGATGCCTGGTCCTTTCCACAGGAACAGAGAGTGGGCAGAAGATCGCCAGAGAGCGGGTTACCGAAGCCACGGCCATTTTTTTCTTCCCCCTGGATTTACCCTTTGTTGTCCGGAAAGTGATACGCCAGGTGCGTCCGGATCTTTTTATTCTCGCCGAAACCGAGATTTGGCCCAATTTTTTGCGCATTATGAAAGAAGAGGGGGGACGGACAATGTTGGCCAACGGCAGGATCTCCGATCGCTCCTTCCCCCGTTACCGGAAAACAAGGTTTTTCTGGACAGCGGTCTTGGATCACTTAGACATTATGTCTATGATCCGGGTTCAGGATGGAGAACGGATCATCTCGATGGGGGCCAATCCGGTGCATGTCTTTGTCAATGGCAACTGCAAGTTTGACCAAGCGGCCTTCTTGGCCGAGCCAGCCTTGGAAAAAGAGGTGCAAGAACTTTTAGGAGTGGATGAACAGGACCGTATCTTCGTTGCGGGCTCTACCCATGAAGGTGAAGAAGAAGCTGTTTTACAGGCCTTCTTAACCCTACGCCGGCATTACCCCGCTTTAATCTTGGTGCTGGTTCCCAGGCATGTAGACCGCGTAACGAAAGTGGAGAAGCTTTTGATGCGGAGGGGAGTGGAAGATTTCATCCGCCGCAGCCAGTTGGGTGCGGATGGCTTGCAAGGGAAACGGGTGGTCCTCTGGGATACATTCGGAGAACTATTTAAAGTTTATAGCGTGGCCACCATTGTCTTTTGCGGTGGTAGCCTGGTTCCCCGGCGGGGGCAGAACATTCTCGAACCAGCGGCTTGGTCCAAAGTTGTCCTTTACGGACCTTCGATGGAAGATTTCCTGGATGCTCACCACCTCTTGCAGGATTCAGGAGCGGGGATCATGGTTCGGAATGCCGAAGAGCTGACCGAACGGTGTCTTTTTTTCTTGGATCATCCCCAGGAGTTGAAAAAGAGGGGCGAAGCAGGAAAAGAGGCACTTCTGGCCAACCGCGGAGCTACCCAGAGAAACGCTGAACTCGCTTTGAAGTTGGTAAAAGCATGAAGAGCGACCGACCAAGAGCCGTTCTGGCCTTAGAAGACGGGAAAATTTTTCCGGGCTGGTCTTGGGGAGCCCCAGGAGAACGCTGCGGCGAGGTGGTATTCAATACCTCCATGACCGGTTATCAGGAGGTACTCACCGATCCTTCTTACAAAGGTCAGATCGTTACCATGACTTATCCTCTCATTGGGAACTACGGGGTGAACCCGGAAGATTGCGAATCCACCCAGCCTTGGGTAGAAGGTTTTGTGGTAAAAGAAAACAGCCTCTTTCCCAGCAATTGGCGTTCTCAGGGCAGTCTGGGCGATTTTTTAAAAGGATATGGGATCATTGGCATCGAAGGAGTGGACACTCGCGCCTTGACCAAACACATCCGTACGGCCGGTGCCATGCGGGGGATTCTATCCACCGAAGATTTGAACCCCGAGTCTTTAGTGACCAAAGCCCGCAATTCTCCACCTATGGTGGGGAGCGATTGGGTTCAGGCGGTTACCTGTTCGCAGGCGTATGAGTGGGGCCAGAAGAGGGTCATGGGGACGGGAACCGGGCTCTGGGAATGGGCGAAAGGTCAGGCAATCCCGCCCTCCGTGGGAAAAAAGTATAAGGTGATAGCCTTGGATTTCGGGATCAAGCATAACATCATCCGCCACTTAACCAGCCGGGGGTGCCAGGTCTTGGTGGTCCCGGCCAAGACGGCTGCCGAAAAAATTTTATCGCTGGATCCCCACGGAATTTTTCTATCCAACGGGCCTGGCGATCCGGCGGCCCTGACTTACGCCATCGAGACCATACGGTCTCTTCTGGGTAAAAAGCCGATTTTTGGGATCTGCCTGGGTCATCAACTTTTAGGGCTGGCCATGGGGGGCCGGACGTATAAGTTAAAATTCGGCCATCGCGGGGCTAATCAACCCGTAAAAAATTTACTCAACGGCAAAATTGAAATTACCACGCAAAACCATGGATTTTGCGTGGACAGGGATACGCTTCCGGCGGGGCAGGTGGAGGTTACCCATATCAACCTCAACGACCAGAGCCTGGAAGGGATGCGCCATAGAAGTCTTCCGGTCTTCTCCGTTCAATATCACCCGGAGGCTTCTGCCGGCCCGCATGATGCGGCCTATCTTTTTGACGAGTTTATTTCCCTGATGGAAAAATATTCGCCAGCATGAAGGAAAGGGATTCCCAAGAGGTATGCCCAAGCGCAAGGACATTCAAAAAATCCTGATCATCGGCTCCGGGCCCATCATCATCAGCCAGGCCTGCGAATTCGATTATTCCGGAACGCAGGCCTGCAAAGCTCTGAAGGAGGAAGGTTTCGAGATTATTTTGGTCAACTCCAACCCGGCAACGATCATGACGGATCCGCAGATGGCCGACCGTACATACATAGAGCCCGTGACCCCTGAGATCGTAGCCAAAATAGTGGAGCGGGAGCGCCCCCAGGCCCTGCTTCCGACCCTGGGAGGTCAGACCGGACTGAATACGGCTATCCAAATGGTGGAGATGGGCATCCTGGAAAAGTTCGGGGTGGAGATGATTGGGGCCAATCAGGAGGCCATTCGTAAGGCCGAAGACCGGAAACTCTTCAAGGAAGCCATGCGCCGCATCGGGCTGGAGGTGCCCAGGAGCGGGTTTGCTCATAACCCGCAGGAAGCACGGAAAGTAGTGGAAGAGATTAGTTTACCAGCCGTCATCCGTCCCAGCTTTACCCTGGGGGGAACCGGTGGCGGGATTGCCTTTAATATGGAGGAGTATGAGCGCCTATGCGCCTTGGGGATCGAGCTTTCCCTGATCCATGAGATCATGATCGAGGAGTCGGTCATCGGGTGGAAGGAATATGAACTCGAAGTAATGCGGGATCTCAAGGACAATGTGGTTATCATTTGTTCCATCGAGAATTTCGATCCGATGGGGGTACACACCGGGGACAGCATTACCGTAGTCCCCGCTCAAACCCTCAGTGACAAGGAATACCAGCGGATGCGTGATGCCGCCATTGCCATTATCCGGGAGATTGGCGTTGAGACGGGGGGATCAAACATCCAATTTGCGGTCAACCCTGAAAACGGCCGCATGGTGGTCATTGAGATGAATCCGCGGGTTTCCCGGAGTTCCGCGCTGGCTTCCAAAGCGACCGGATTCCCCATCGCCAAAGTCGCGGCCAAGCTGGCCGTAGGTTACACCTTGGATGAAATTCCCAATGATATAACCCGGGAAACCATGGCCTCCTTCGAACCTTCCATTGACTATTGCGTGGTAAAGGTGCCCCGCTGGACGTTTGAAAAATTTCCCGGTGCGGACCCGATCCTGACCACATCGATGAAGTCCGTGGGGGAAGCCATGGCTGTGGGAAGAACGTTCAAAGAAGCTTTGCAAAAAGCCGTCCGTTCCCTGGAAATCGGCCGTTTTGGATTAGGAGGAGATGGCCAAGGGGAGGCGCCACTCGAGGCAATTCGGGAGAAGCTGGCTCTGCCTACCGCCGAGCGAATCTTTTACCTGCGGACGGCCTTGAAGGCGGGAATATCCCCGGCAGAAATTGCCGAGTCGACCAAGATTGACCGCTGGTTTTTGGAAAACATGAAGCAAATTGTCGATTGCGAAGAAAGGATCAAACAATTCCGAACGGTGGGGCACGAGATTCCGGAGATGCCTCACGAGCTGTTAAGGCAGGCCAAGGAGTATGGGTTTTCCGACGTTCAGCTCGCCTATCTTTTAGGTTCGGAGGAGATGACCGTTCGCCAGTGGCGCCAGAAGAAAGGAATTTCCCCCACCTTTAAACTCGTAGACACTTGCGCCGCCGAATTCGAAGCCTATACCCCTTATTATTATTCAACGTATGAGTCGGAAGATGAAGTCCGGCCTACAAACAAAAAGAAAGTAATGATTCTCGGCGGAGGTCCCAACCGCATAGGCCAGGGAATTGAATTCGATTACTGCTGTGTTCATGCTTCCTTAGCCCTGCGGGAAGAAGGGTACGAGACCATCATGGTCAATAGCAACCCGGCAACGGTCTCCACGGATTACGATACTTCAGATCGGCTATACTTTGAACCCCTTACCCGTGAAGATGTGCTGAATATTGTGGAACAAGAGAAACCCGAGGGCATCATCGTCCAATTCGGTGGACAAACCCCCCTCAATCTGGCCGTACCTCTGGAGAAAGCCGGGGTGCGTATCCTGGGTACATCGCCGGATAGTATCGACCGGGCTGAAGACCGGCAGCGCTTCCAAGATTTGATCAGAAAATTGGGACTGGTCCAGCCCGCGAACGGCACGGCCAGCTCTTTTGAAGAAGCCCGTATCGTGGCCAGAGAGGTGGGCTACCCAGTGGTTGTTCGGCCCTCCTACGTTTTGGGGGGGCGGGCCATGGAAATCGTCTATAACGAGGAGACCTTGGAGCGCTACATCCGCGATGCCGTGAAGGCTTCGCCCGAGCACCCCATTCTCATCGATAAATTCCTGGAAGAGGCCATCGAAGTGGATGTGGATGCCATCTCCGACGGAGAAAGAGTCACCATCGGCGGGATCATGGAGCATATCGAGGAAGCGGGCATCCATTCCGGCGACAGCGCCTGCGTCCTTCCGCCTTACACCCTGAGTGATGAGTTGATCGGGGTGATTAGGGAGAATACGTATGCTCTGGCCAGAGAGCTCAACGTCAAAGGGTTGATGAACATCCAGTACGCCATTCGCAACGACGTAGTCTACGTATTAGAAGTGAACCCTCGCGCCTCGAGAACCATTCCCTTTGTTTCCAAAGCTACAGGCATCCCCCTGGCTAAACTGGCTGCCAAAGTGATGGTCGGGCGTACTCTTCAAGAATTGGGGTTCACCCGAGAGGTGGAGGTGCAACACGTTGCGGTGAAGGAATCGGTCTTTCCTTTCAACCGCTTTCCAGGGGTGGATACGGTTTTGGGACCGGAGATGAAATCCACCGGAGAGGTTATGGGTATCGACCACGCTTTTGGAATCGCTTTTGCCAAGGCTCAGCTGGCCGCGGGGCAGATTCTTCCCCAGAGAGGGAAGGTTTTCATCAGCGTGAAAAATAGAGACAAAAGGGCCATTATCTTCATCGCCAAAAAGCTTTCTGATTTCGGTTTTCAGATCGTGGCCACACGGGGAACAGGCAAGGCCCTCTCCCAGAACGGGATTCCTGTTGAAGTCATTTATAAGGTGCACGAAGGAAGGCCCAACATCGTAGATTTGATCAAAAATCGCGCCATCGACCTGATCATCAACACTCCGACGGGGCATCGTCCTAAGCGAGACCAGGTTTCGATCCGGGCGGTGGCTGTGGCCCACAATGTACCGTTAATTACGACCATCTCCGGTGCCGCCGCCTCGGTGAACGGTATTGAAGCCCTCCGGAAGGAAGAGGTTCAGGTGAAATCTTTGCAAGAGTATCATGAGGAAGTTTGCGGCTATAACCAAGAGATTCAGGCTACACTTGATTTTTCTCCAGCGCACCGCTCCGAGGGTTAAAATCGGTAAACCCCGAAGAAGGGGAAGAAAAAATGCCAAACCTTAAAGGAAAAAAAGAGGAAACCTTGGACCCGAGAATTGGGTCCGGGTGTTGGGTAAAGACTTCCCTGTCAGATCACCCCAAAGAAGAATGCGGGGTTTTCGGGATCTTCAACCATGCCGAGGCCTCTAACCTGACTTATCTTGGCCTTTATGCTTTGCAGCACCGGGGACAAGAGAGTGCGGGGATTGTTA
>JAURYC010000143.1 GCA_030654105.1 Deltaproteobacteria bacterium | reverse complement strand
ACCATCAAAACAAAAAAACGTCTAAATCTCGGGATTGCGGATCATCCTCACTCTGTCCCTTCCCCCAGAGGGAAGAGGAGATGGTGAGGGGGGCCGAAAAGGAGGGTATACCAATGTTACCCACTGCTACGCAAAGTAAGTACAAAGGAGCTTTGTGCTGCCAACGTTGCGGGGGCAGAATGATTTTTGAAAAGTTTTATGATGTGAGCAGCATCTTTTATGGCTGGCATTGCGTCATGTGCGGAGAAATCCTCGACCCGGTCATACTTCTCCATCGCTTGAGCCAGGATGCGGATCTGCAAATTCCCGAAGGGGAAGAAAATGTTTTGTATTTATTAAAACAATACCTGCGTTCCAAGCCCAAGAAGAATGAAGGAGCAAAAGTTTAAGAATATGGCCCATCCACGCATTTTTTTCTCCCCCTACCCCCTACACCCAACCCCCTACACCCTAATGAATCTTATGCTCTTGACTGGAAACTGGAAAAAGATTAGGGTAAGAAATATATGCTTTTTCCGTGAATGCAAGCGGGAAAAGTGGCTCCCTCACCTTAATCCTCTCCCCCTTGAGGGGGAGAGGGCGAGGGTGAGGCGGAGAGTCATCCGGAAGGAGGATGGGATGAATAAAGAATATTTGGCGAAGCTTTTCGGACTTGAGGATAAAGTCGCCGTGGTCACTGGTGGTGGAGGGGTTCTATGCGGCTGCATGTGCCGGGCCTTGGCCCAGGCTGGATCGCAAGTGGTCGTGCTGGACCTGCTGGAGCTCGCGGCCAAGAAGGTCGCTGAGGAGATCACTGCCTCAGGTGGACTGGCCTTTCCCTATCAGGCTGATGCCCTGGACAAAGGAAGCCTGGATAAAGTATGTACAAAAGTCCTGGAGAAATTTGGCCGGGTGGACATTCTGATCAACGGCGCGGGGGGAAATAAAGCCCAGGCCACCACTTCTCCTGACCTCTCATTTTTCGATTTGCCCCAGGATGCTTTTCAGTGGGTTTTTAACCTAAATTTCACCTGCACGCTGTTGGCCAGCCAGGTCTTCGGTAAAACCATGGCCCGCCAAGGCGAGGGGGTAATTTTAAATATTTCTTCCATGAACTATTTCCGCCCACTGACGCGGGTGCCGGCCTATTCGGCAGCCAAAGCCGCCGTAAGCAATTTCACCCAATGGCTGGCTGTGCATCTTTCTCAGAACTACTCCCCCAAGATACGGGTGAACGCCCTGGCCCCTGGCTTTTTTCTCACGGAGCAGAATCGTTTTTTACTAACGGACAAAGAAACCGGAGGCTTAACTCCCCGAGGAAAATCCATTATCGATCATACGCCGATGCATCGCTTCGGAGCTCCCGAAGACCTCATTGGAGCAGTTCTGTGGCTCCTTTCTCCGGCGGGAGAATTCGTTCATGGAGCGGTAATCGCGATTGATGGAGGATTTTCGGCATTCAGCGGAGTTTGATATAGTTCGGAGTAAAGAGTTCGGAGCTGAAAAGGAGATGAAGGATGGGACGCAACGATGATGATGACCGAGAAAAGTTAAGCTGGCGAGAAATCGATAAGCGGCGGGACCGCACCCGGCATTACAGCAACGAGGGAAAAAGTTTTAAAGAGCGCACTCTCCGATCGGACTGGGCCAAAAAGCAGCACCTGCGGGAAGCGGAAAAGTTCTTCCAGGGCAAGAAAGGGACCGAAGCCTACAAAGCGGCCCATGCCGCCTTGCACGAAAAATATGGAACGGGAGATTTTCAGGTTGCGGTGGAAAATTTCCTCCAGCAGTTTGGTTTGCCCGATGATTGGGGCACTCTCCTTTTGATCCTGGATGCCCACGAACCCAAGTGGGTGCAAGAGGCGTTAATGGCCTTGAAAGAGCTGTATGAAAAGCGCAGCCTGATAGAACAGAAGGGCTTCAAAGGAAAAGTCAAGGTACTGGCAATGACCACCAAAGACAAAAACATTCGGCAGGAATGTGAAAAAATTCTGGAGGGGCTGTAATGAAGGAAGCAGAGAGGATCAAACTTCTGCAGGAACAGGTAAAAAGGATTTCGGCTCTCCCTTTCTACGAAAAACGTTTCCAGGCTGGGGGGATCAAACCGGAAGACATCCGCTCCCTTAAAGATTTCCAGAATATTCCGCTGATGGACACCAAGGACTTGCAAAAAGATCTTGAGGAGTATCCTCCCCTGGGGTCCCTTTTCCATCCTGACACAATTCGAGTGACCTTGAGCCCCGGGCCAAAAGGTTTGATGCCCGTGTACCATACCCGCGAGGATGTGGAAGAAGTCAACAGGGAACTGGCTACCATGTACCGGGCCTGTGGAGTCGGCCCGGAAGACATCGCTGCCATCACCTTCGGATACCATCTTTTCATCGCCGGAATTACCATCCATGGAGGCTTCGAGACCCTGGGGTGCAAGACCATTCCTCTGGGCCCGGGAGAATCTCAGAGGACGGCTGAAATCCTCAACCGGTTCAAGGTCACAGTCCTGGCTTCTAATCCCAGTTTTGCCCTCAAACTGGCCCAGGAAGGGGTTAGCTCCATCCGCCTCCTTTTCGCTGGAGGGGAGCCTTTTTCCAGTGTTGAAGGGTACAAAGAAAAGCTCCGCCAGGCTTTCGGGCCTATCGGCCTAATCGATTCCTACGGCCTTGGCCAGTCAACCCCCGTAGCCCGGGAATGCCAGGAAGAACGGGGATTACATGTAGCTGATAACCTTATTTACCTCGAAATCGTGGAACCGGAGACCGGAAAAGTTATTCCCGAAGGGGAACGGGGGGAAGTAGTCTTCACCCACCTGCGTCGGCAGGGCTCCCCCCTCTTTCGATTCCGAACCGGCGATTTGAGCGTGATGGAGCATATCGATTGTCCCTGCGGGAGAAAAGCTACTTTAACCAAAGGGGTGTTGGGCCGGACCGATGATATGCATAAGGTCAAGGGCGTAAAGCTCTACCCTTCCCAGATCGACCACTTATTGCGCCCCCTGCCGGATTATACGCCGGGGAAATACCGGGTAATTATCAGCCCCAAGCCCGGCGGCGGAGACCACTTTCTCCTTTCTATTGAGGGAAAGAATCCGGGGTCTGCAGTAACCGAAAAATTAATTGAACGCATGAAAGAAACCCTTTTAATCAAGCCAGATAAAGTGGAGTTCATGGCAAAACTTCCCGAAGGACCAAAAGTGCAGGATGAAAGATATTAAATGGAGGATGGGATGAAGGTCATATTCCACGAGAGGTTCTATGAAGTTTACGTCTCCGACCCAGCGGCCGCTGCCGGGAGGATGGAGGCCATCGTCGAAGCTCTGGGGAATGATTTTGAATTAGTCAAGCCATTTCCGGCCTCTGAAAAAGATTTAGCCCTGGTGCACACCCCGGGACAGATTGAGCGCATCAAACGCTCCAAAGACCTTTACGAAATCGGGTTACTTTCTGCCGGTGGGGCCATCATGGCCGCGGAATTGGTCTGGAATGGTGAACCGGCCTTCGGCCTTATTCGCCCTCCGGGTCACCATGCCAGTCCGGATTCCTGCTGGGGGTTCTGCTACTTCAACAATATCGCCATCGCCATCAAGAAACTGATGAAAAAAGGGCAAGTTAAGAAAGCTTTGATCTTAGATTTTGACCTGCATTTCGGGGATGGGACGGAAAATTCCTTCATGGGTATTCCGGAAGTGGTTTATTTCCACCCCGAAAGTTCGGACCGAAGGGAATTCGTCGAGAAGGTGCAGAGGCGTCTGGAACGGGCCGAAGATTTCGACGTTATATCTGTCTCGGCAGGTTTTGATCGGCATGTTGAAGATTGGGGTGGACTCTTAACCACGGAGGATTACAGGACGATTGGCTCCTTGGTTAAAACTTATTCCCAAAAGTTCTGCCGGGGCCGGCGTTTCGGGGTGCTCGAAGGCGGATATAACCATACCGTCCTCGGTCAAAATGTTCGGGCTTTTTTGGAAGGAATGAGTGAATAATTGCGGATTTCGGAATGCGGATTGCGGAATAATTGATTAAAAATATTATTTTTTTAATTCCGCACTCTGCATTCCGCATTCGTTAAAAGGTATTTCCTCACTTGCGCCAGGGCCATTTTGGTCATGCGATTTTCGATGAAGCGCATGGCAAAAGGCCAGCGTTGCTCTATCAATTCCGTGCCTCGAGCGTGGGCCAGGGCAATGAAGGCCAAGTGATCCTGATCTTTCCTACTGCCCGTTTGGCCGGTTATACCTAACCCTAAATCAGCGCCGGAAAGATGGCGTACGCCCTCGGCCAATGCTTTGGCTGTCTCCCCACTGCAAACGCTTCGCTCTGCAAACAAGCTCCCAGGCACACTTAAAATTTTTTGCGCCATTTCCGGGCTGACGATGGTCACCCCGAGAGGAAAGAAGTCCGTGTTTCCTTCCATCATTTTCAAAGTCTGGATGACCGAACTACCAAACCTGGTCTCGGCCACTGCCAGGGTAAATCCGCTCTGGCGCAAAAGGGAACTCAAAACTCCCTCGTAGGTTTCCTCATCTACCCCGTAAATAAAATCTTTTAAGCGCCCCCGAATTTCCACTTCCAAAGGGGCATTCAAGGCTTCGGCCTGGGCGTTATCCGCAGCTTTGGCCGTGAGGCGGATGTGGATCTCTCCCATCTGGGTGTGGGCCAGAAGGCCGATCGTCGGGTTCGCTCCCTTCTCGATTAGGTCTTTTATTCGTTCATCCACCATGCTTTCCCCGATCCCAAAAAGCTTGAGAACACGGGAAACGATCACCTCGCGGATGCCCAGTTTCTTTTTCAGGTAAGGAAGGACGCTGTGTTCCATGAAATAGCGCATTTCATGGGGCACGCCCGGAACGGCGATGATGGCTTTGCCATTATACTCGGCAATAAACCCGGGAGCCGTGCCCACCGGGTTCTCGATGGGCATGGCTCCTTCGGGAATATAAGCTTGTTTACGGTTGTTGGAACTCATGGTCCGACCAACCCGTTTGAAGAAATCGTTGATTTGGTCATGAAGGTGAGGCTGAAAAACCAATGGCTTGCCGAGGACTGCGGCGACAGCCTCGCGGGTCAAATCGTCGAGAGTTGGGCCGATGCCCCCAGTTGTGATAATAATATCTGAGCGGTCCAAAGCGTTGCGCAAAGTATTTTTCATCCTCTCCAAATTGTCTCCTACTGTGGCCTTGAAATGGAGATCCAGGCCCACCGTGGTCAGTTGTTGAGCGATATGGGCCGAGTTGGTGTCCACGATCTGTCCAAGCAATAGCTCGGTTCCGACAGCAATAATTTCTGCTTTCATGTTCCCCTTCTTCCATTGGTTGGGACGCAGATTTCCGCAGATTTACAGGATTAGAATTTAAAATCCAGGAGACAGAATTTAGAATCCAGAATAAAACTCGAGTAGACCAACATTCTGAATTTTTGTTTTAATCCGGGTAATCTGCGTTTATCTGCGTCCCCAAAACAATTTTTTATTCAATTGGGGCGCGAATGAGTGCGGAGAAGATTTCTCCTCATAAATCCAGTACCCCCGGTTATAAAAACCTTCTTTGCCACCGCCCCCTTGTCTCTATTTTAGGTTGGTCCTGGGATCTACGCAATACTGATTTTGTTTTTTGATCTTGCGAATTTCGTCGAGAATGGTAATATTAAATTGAGATATTTGGTTGGGCGAGTTAATCTTGACCCGGTAAGCGCGGTTAGGGCGAATTCATTTGCGACCAAAATCATCCAAAAAGAAGAGGAGCTGAAGGATGTCATTGGTTTACGTCGATCATGTAGCCGCCATGCCTCTTCATCCAAAGGTTTATGAGGCTATGGTTCCTTATTTCAGGGAGTTTTACGGGAACCCTTCGAGCATCCATGATAGCGGGGAAAAGGCCCGGGAAGCCATCGAAGAAGCCCGGGGCAAAGTTGCCAGACTTATCGGAAGTCAAGAAGAAGAAATCTATTTTACTTCCTGCGGCACGGAATCAAACAATTTGGCCTTGAAAGGCATTGCCTGGGCTCATCAGAGCCGCGGAAAAGAAATCATCATCTCCAGCATTGAGCATTTTTCCATCATGCACACGGCCAGTGCCCTGGAGCGGGCAGGATTTCACGTGGTCCGTCTTCCGGTAGATGCGCATGGCTTCGTGGATCCCGCGGTGGTGGAAAAAGCCATTTCTCCCCAAACCATCCTGGTATCCGTTATGCTGGCGAACCCGGAAGTGGGAACGATTGAACCCATAGCCGAGATTGGCAAAATCACCCGGGCCAAAAATGTTTTATTCCATACGGATGCCGTGGACTCCGTAGGAACGATTCCCGTTAACGTCCAAGAACTGAACGTAGACCTTTTGAGTCTCTCGGCCAGCCAGTTCTATGGTCCCAAAGGGGCGGCTGCCCTGTTCATTCGCAAAGGGGTGAGAATCCTCCCCCTATTGGACGGAGGAATTCAGGAACGGGGACTGAGAGCGGGAACAGAGAACGTTCCGGCGATCGTGGGCATGGGGGTTGCCGCCGACCTGTCCCGGGAAGAAATTCCTCAGCGAATGAGCCATCTACAAAAGTTGCAAAAAAAATTAACGGAGGAGTTACCCCGACGAATTCCTTACCTGCGCTTTCTCGGGCATCCCACCCAACGTCTTCCCGGAAATGTCAGCGTAGCCGTGGAGTATATCGAAGGAGAAGCCATGCTCCTTTTTATGGACATGGAAGGCATCCGGATTTCCAGCGGATCGGCCTGCATATCCCGGTCTTTAAAAGTATCCCATGTCATGCTGGCGATGGGGGTGGATGCCGCCACCGCCCAGGGTTCGCTTCTCTTCAGTTTTGGAATGCAGAACACGGAAGCGGATGTGGATCGGATTCTGGAAGCTTTACCGCCGGTGGTAGAGAGGCTGCGGAATATGTCCCCGGTCTACCGGAAAGCGATGGCTAAAAAAAATTAAAAGAATTTTGAACTATAGAGAAGGAGTGCAAAATGTATAGTCAAACGGTCATGGAACATTTCAAAAACCCCCGCAATGTGGGTACCCTTGAAGACGCAGATGGAGTGGGGGAAGTCGGCAACCCCGTCTGCGGAGATATGATGACGTTCTATATCAAGGTCAAAGATAATGTAATTGACGATATAAAATTTCAAACCTTTGGGTGCGGCGCAGCCATTGCCGTTTCCTCCATGGTTAGCGAAATGGCCAAAGGGAAAACCCTGGAGGAAGCGTCAAAAATAACGAACCAGATGGTAGCCGAAGCTCTGGAGGGGCTTCCCAAACAGAAACTTCATTGTTCCAACCTGGGAGCGGATGCCCTCCAGAAAGCAATCCAGGATTACCAAAACAAAAAATCCGGACGTGTTTCCAAGCCTGAATCTAAAAAATGTTACTGTCCGGTCTGCGATATAGAAAATCCCATGGAATCCGAAATCTGTACCGGATGCGGAAAGGGACTTCCTAACAAGCATGCCCATGGGCATTGAAGGTTTTCATTGCCTGTCTTTCACTTCCCTACCCTTCCCTTTCCCCTCAGAGGGAGGAGGAGGTAAGTAGGAAGAATTTCCCATGACCAAGCAGGAAATACTCAAAATTCTGGATCACATCCTCGACCCCGATTTGCGGGATCGCAGCATCGTAGAAATGGGATTTGTAAAAGAAGAAGATATAGAAGTCAAGGAGGAGGAGATCCAGGTCTTCTACACGGTTGGGGGGCCGCTTTGCCCGTATAGTGCTGCCGTTGGAATTATCATTCACCATACCCTGAGTGAAAAATTTAATAAAAAAATTAAAGTGCGGATGAAAGCGGACCATTACCAGCAAGACATTGTAAATCAAATTTTGCAGAATGAATCCCAGTTCAATGAATGGTTTGAGAAAATTAAATCCCAAAATCTCCTGGAAACATGCCTGCGGGCCTAACCTACCCCTACCTCTTCCCTACCTAAGATCGAACCTATAAAGGGATCAAGGATTCCAGGGTTCAAGTGAACCTTTGGTTGGTTCCTTGAACCCTCTTATTTCCGTTGCTATTATTATCTTTTAATTGACAGGCCAAGATAAGGATGTTAGCGTAATTTCAAATTAAATATTAGGAGGAGGGATGAAAGTTTTTTTAAGTGAAGTTATTCATCCAGCAGCAGTCGCCCTGCTGGAAAAATCTGCAGAGGTGATCCGCCCAGCTGACCCATCCCGAAAAGCTTTCCTGGCAGCGTTGAAAGATGTGGAAGGATTGATTGCCCGCAAGATTTATGTCGGGGCGGAAGAGATGGATCATGCTCATCGTCTGAAAGTAATTTCCCGGCATGGCGTGGGATTGGATTCGGTGGACCTGGAAGAAGCCACGAAGCGGGGGATCCTGGTAACTAACACGCCGGGGGCCAACCGGGAATCAGTGGCCGAACTGGCCGTGGCTTTTATGTTATCCTTGGCCCGGAGAATTCCCCAGGCCCGCGCCGCCATGAGCTCTTTGTCGAAAGGGGATGTGGGTCAATTATCCGCCCTCCTGAATCGTTATAAACTGACCGGAGTCGACCTGGAGGGGAAATCCCTGGGAATCATCGGAACAGGTCGCATCGGCTCCACCGTAGCCAAAAAATGTATCGCCGCTTTTGACATGAAGGTAAAGGGGTATGACCCTTATGTCTCCGCAGAAGTCATGAAGTCTTTTGGAGTAGAAAAAGTCGAGCGGTTGGGAGACCTGCTGCCGACGATCGATTTCCTGACGGTTCATTGCCCTTTGACCGATGAAACCAAGGGAATGGTTGGCCAAAAAGAATTGAATGCAATGAAGAAAGGGGCTTACGTGATCAACACGGCCCGTGGGGGAATTGTGAATGAAAAGGATCTCTACCAGGCTCTTGGTTCCGGGCAAATCACCGGAGCAGCCCTGGATGTTTTTGAAATCGAGCCTCCGGACCCCGCTGACCCCCTTTTGAGTCAACCCAACCTTCTGGCAACCCCCCATTACGCGGGGACGACGGAAGAAAGCCTTTACCGCGTCGGTATGGTGATGGTAGAGGAGCTGATCAATTTCCTCCAGGGTAAGCCGCCAAAATACCCGGTCAACCCAGAAGTGTTGAAAAAACAGAAATAATGGAATGATGGAATTAAAGAACATTGGAATAATGGATTGTTTTTCTTCACTCAATCTTCCAACATTCCAATATCCCAACATTTCAGTATTCTACCATTCCAATATTCCATTATTCCAACATTCCTCCCCAAAAGGTTTTTTATGATTCCCATCGTTTCCATCGTCGGCAAATCGGACAGCGGGAAAACAACCCTGATCGAGAAACTTATCCCGGAACTCGCCCGGCGGGGCTACAAGGTGGCCACGGTGAAACATGATGTCCACGGCTTTGACGTGGACCGGGAAGGTAAAGACAGTTGGCGGCACAAGCAAGCCGGTGCCCACACGGTAGTTATCTCTTCCCCCAAAAAATTGGCTCTAATCCGGGATGTCGACCATGATGCCGATTTGGCGGAACTCCGGGACAAATACATTCGGGATGTTGACCTCATCCTCTCGGAAGGGTTCAAAAAAAACACCCAACCTAAAATTGAGGTCTTCCGGAAGGAAATGCACCGGGACCTTCTTTGCACGAAGGAAGACAATCTTGTCGCTATTGCCACCAACCAGCCGTTTGCTTTGGGCGTACCTTGCTTTGATTTAAATGATTCTCGAGGTTTGGTGGACTGGATTGAGGAAAAATTTCTTAAAGCGGTGAAAACTACGCTGGTGCGGCTCAGAGTGAATGAGAAAGAAATTCCTTTATCCCCTTTTATTCAGCAATCGATCCAGGGCACAGTCCGGGGATTGGTTTCTTCCTTGAAAGGATGTGCCTCCCCCCAGGCAGTGGAATTGGAAATTCTGCCGGATTGAACCAGGGAGAAAAGATCATTTTAGATGGCAGATTTAAGATTTCAGATTTAAAACTGCTGATTTTAAATTTTGTTTTTAAATCTGCAATCTGAAATCTGAAATCTCCAATCAACTCCAAATATGGAACCTGATGATTTCCGATTGCTCATGAAGGCCCGGCAGAACGCCTACGACCTTCTGCGATGCTTTTTCCTGCAAGAGCCCGCGGAGCCATTTCTTGCGGCTCTTAAAAAAGAAAATATATTAAATAATTTAATTGGTTATCATAAAGAACTTGATGAAGGAGTTAAACTTCTTGCTTCGGTTATTTCCTCCCCTGAAATATCCAATTTCGTGCCCGGTCTCTTGCAGGAGTTCACTCGTCTTTTTGTCGGACCTGTTCCCGTTCCCCTTTATGAATCAGTTTATCGTTCCCAAACCGGGCTGCTGATGCAGGAAGAGACGCTGGCAGTCCGCAGAAAGTATATAGAGGCGGGGCTGATTGTAAACCCGGGAAAATCTTTCCCCGATGATCATATCGGTGCTGAACTGGAGTTCGTCTTCTATCTCTGTCAAAAAGCCACTCAGGCCGAAGATGCGAAAACACGAGATTTCCTTTTGGAAATGCAGTATCGTTTCTTTAGGGAACATTTGGTTGCCTGGGTACCTCTTTTATGTGATCGGCTATACGAGGAGACGGAATCGCCTTATTTCAAGGGGGTGGCCAAAGTCACGAAAGGTTTTGTTCACTGGGATTATCAGGAAATCGTCTCCCATTTTTGCGATTAATTGCTTGCCTACCTGCACTTTTCATATTCAGTTGTAAATTCATAAAGATTGGCAGTATCTTCCTGCTTCCCCGAGCTCGAAAATACTAAGGGAATTAAAAAGTGAAGGGAGGCAAGCGATTAATTGTCCTTGATAAAATGATCTGGCCGTAATATACTAAATCATAAATCTAAGAGGGGGTGAAGCAATTGTTCGGATTGGGTACCCAAGAGCTGATTATCATCCTGGCCATTGTTTTTCTGATTTTCGGGGCCAAACGTCTTCCTGAAATCGGATCAGGGCTGGGAAAGGCCATCAAAAATTTTAAGGGCGGCGTGAAATCCATCGAGGAAGGGGCGGCGGAAAAACCCAAAGAAGAAACCAAAGATTCAGGAGGCCCGAAACCGGCTTGATCCCCCCTGCAGGATGTCTTCTTTTCGGAGCTTTTCTTTCTTTGCGTCGATGAGCGATTCCTTCCACCTTCCACCCTCCCTCCTCCTGAGCTTCTCATTTAGCGGATCGATCATTTTCCCCGGTCCCGTCCCATTTCTTTTCATCTCCCCTTCCCTTCCAGCCATGCCCAGCACCTGATCTCTTTTCTCCCTTTCCGGGATCTCTGGCCAAACGCCCAAAAGAGAAAAAAAGTTATCCCAGCTTATAAGCACTTTTGCAAGAATATCTTCGATTATGGTAATATGTTTTTCGCTTTAAGCAAGTAATTCCCAGAAAGCGAGTAGAGAATGAGGGAATCCAAGGAAGTGGATGGAGCGCAAGGCGAAAAATGGAACCTCTCCGACTTATACAGCGGTCCAGAGGATCCATTGCTCGCCGAAGACCTGAAAATGTCTTGGCCTAAAGCGAAGGAGTTTCAGGAAATATACCAGGGGAGGGAAATTGCCACCCTAAAAGCTCCCGAGTTTCTTCAAGCCCTTCGGGAGTATGAATCCATTCAAGAGACAGGGGTTAAACCTTTCCTTTATGCCAGCCTGTTATTCGCAGAAAATACCCAGAACAACCAATACAAAGCCCTGATGCAACAGGCGAAAGAAAAGTGGAATGAATTGGAAACCCAGCTTCTTTTTTTCCGCTTGGCTCTTATGCGGCTTCCCGAGGAACAGCTGTGTTCGTTTTTGGAGTATGAACCGCTTAGGGCTTATGAACATGCCCTCCGCTTTTTACGCCGCTTCCGCGATTTCACCCGGTCGGAAAAAGAAGAAGAAATTATCAACCGGAAGAACCTGACCGGAAGGTCAGCCTTTACCACCCTCTTTGATGAATTCATAGGATCCTTTATCTTCCGCCTTACCATGGAGGGAAAGGAAGAAGAATTTACAGGGAGTGAGATGCTGGCCATGCTTTATTCTCCCGACCGGGATCTTCGGGAAAGAGCGTTGATAACTTTTTTGAAGCACCACGAGCAAAACCACCTTGTTCTTACTTCCATTTTCAATGCCCTTATCCTGGACTCGCGGGTGGAAGACGAAATTCGCGGTTACCGGGGCGCCATGCACCGCACCCACCTGGAAAATGAAATCCGCCCGGAAACCGTGGAATTGATGATGAAAGTGACTGAGGATCATTATTCTCTGGCCCGGGAATATTTCCAGGTTAAAGCATGTCTGCTTGGGCTCCCCAAGTTAAAAAACAGCGATCTATACGCCCCTCTACCCGGAGGGAAAAAAGAATTGAGCTCCCAAGAGGCTCAATTCCTCCTGGTAGATTCTTTCCATCAATTTCACCCCCGGTTTGGGGAAATCGCCCAAGAATTTTTTGAGAAGCGTTGGATTGACGCGGAAATTCGCAAGGGCAAGTACGGGGGAGCTTTCTGCTCCGGCCTCACTCCCTCCTTACATCCTTATCTCCTCATCAATTTTACCGGACACTTCAGGGATGCCCTCACCTTAGCTCACGAGATGGGGCATGCCATCCACTTCTATTTAGCCCGGAAACAAACCCTGCTCAATTTCGACCCTCCCCTCCCCTTGGCTGAGACCGCTTCGGTTTTCGGGGAAATGATCATGACCCATGCCCTCCTTCGGGAAGAGCACGATATAGCGGCCCGCCAAGCCCTTCTGGGCACAGAAATCGAAGACATTATAGCCACGGTTTTTCGCCAGAACGTCTTAACGCGCTTCGAGCAGGAAGCCCATGAACGGCGCCGAGACCATTTTCTGACCGCTGAAGAAATCGGGAATGTGTGGTGGCAGGCCAATCTTCGCCTCTTTGGGGAGACCGTAGAAATGATTCCCGAATACCGCTGGGGTTGGTCCTACATTTCCCATTTTATCCATTCGCGGTTTTATTGTTATAGCTATGTATTCGGAGAACTGGTGGTTCTTCCCTTGTTTCAAAGGTATCAGGAAGAAGGAAATTCTTTTTTACCCCACCTGATCCGGCTTTTGGAGAGCGGAGGCTCTCAGAGTCCTGATGATCTTCTGGCCCAAGTAGGGATGGATATAAATCGGGCCGATTTTTGGGAAAAAGGATTCAAAGTAATTCGCGGTCTGATCGATGAACTGAAAAGCCTTGGGCCTGGGGATAAAATATGTGTCGGTGGAGATCTGTAATGAAACCAAGACGGATCATTTTCCTGATCGCTTTCCTCATCTTCGGCCTCGCCTTCTCTCTGGGCCAGGATATCTTGGCCTGTACCCTCTTTGCAGCTGCCGGCAGTTCGGTGCAAGGGGGCGGGGTTCTCGTTGGGAAAACCCGAGATCTGGGCCAAGGGGAAGAGCAGGTTCTTATAAAGGAAATTCCCTCCGTGGGAATTGCTTTTCTGGGCATCGCTTCCAGGAAAAACGGCCGTATGACCGCTGGAGTGAATGAGAAAGGGTTGGTCATCGTCAATGCCGCGGCCTCGATCGTTCCTCATCGGTCGCGTCGACATCTGCGTCTGGAGAAGATTTTCAGCCGGGCTGCTTCGGTTGAAGAAGCCTTAAAAATCTTCCGCCAGGAGGGGATGCAATCTCCGATCCACTACTTGCTGGCCGACCCCAATAACCTTATCCTCCTGGAAGTTTACAGCCCGGAACGCTTTGAAACCCGAAGAATTTCAGAAGGGGTTTTGGTCCATACCAATCATTTTTTTCTTCCAGGAATGAAAAACATGAACGGGAAGATTCCCAAAAGTTCAAACACCCGGTTGAATCGAATCCACTCCTTGATGCAGCATCAACCGTTTACGATCTCCAAGTTTATTTCTTTTTCCCAGGACCATGAAAACGGTCCGGGAAACCTTTCCATCTGCCGGCATCGTCCTCCGGAGCAGAAGTCTGGCTGGCTTACGGTTGCAGCCCTTGTCATTGGTCTACAAGAAAGAACCTCCCCGGAGGTCTGGTTCCGCCTGGGTCAACCCTGCGAAGGAGACTTTCAGAAGGCCTCCTTCCCCAATATTTAACTCGGTTGTATAGGAATTTCCTTTTTGGACACGGATCTACACAGATCATCAGGATAAACTAAAAAGAAAATAATGATCCGTTGTTATCTGCGCAAATCTGCGTCCTATTAAATTTAACAAGCCGAAACCAAATAGACGAAGTGAATAATCTAAATCCGAAATTCGAATTTTTTTACTTGGTTAGAGCAGCTAAATTCGCTATAGTAAAAAAAATGGATCCTCTCCCAATCATCGTGAACGGCAAAAAATCCCCCCTCTCCCCCGAAGGTGTGAAAAAATTGGGTTGGGGAAGGGCGATGGATCAAAAGTTGAAAAATTTAGGCTTAACCTAGAAAAATAACCTTAGGAATCAGCTGTGAGCAATTCCA
>JAURYC010000142.1 GCA_030654105.1 Deltaproteobacteria bacterium | reverse complement strand
CTTTTGCGAAGTCCCCTTGGAGGGGGACAAGCAATTTATCTTGCTGGCATTGGATCTAATTTTCTCTGTAACGGACGGAATAGTCGAATTCATTCGACCCGTCCGTTGAACCCATCGGCTTAAAGCCGATGGTGGTTCAGTTTTTTACTCGCTTCGTATAATATTTGATCCTCCTCGAATTGGAACTGAGGTTCCGATGTCCTCGGCAAACGAGCGTCTTTCGAATGAGTGTTCTTCCAGGATTCGTCTTCACTCCAGCGATAAGGGAGGATCTTAATACTTCCCGGACTCTTCATCTCCCCCAGGGCAATCAAGGCATCATGGACAATCGAGTATTGCAAATCTGGTTCGTTTGCCTTCCCAGTGGTATGACCCAGTGGAAAATCGAGAAAGACAGCGCGAGGAGGGTTAACCGATTGGGTAATATCTAGGGCGCTGCTCATGCATACGGTGGAGATCCCCACAGCTTCTGCCTGCCGAGCAATCAGTCCCACGGACTGGTGACATACGGGTCAGACCGGAACTAAAAGGAGAGCATCTACCTTGTCTTTGAGCAATTTGTCAATAATCGCAGGGGCCAGATTCTCCCTGACTTTTCTCGATGAGTAAATCCCCCCCATGAACGTATATTGGAATGGGGCCAGTTTTCCTATAAATCCTTCTTTCTCCATACGCTGCAATGGTTCAATCGGAAAAACACAATTGGGGTCATGCCGGGCATCGGTCATATCATAAGCAAAATGAGTGATCCGTAGGTCCTTTATATTTACATCTTTCGAGATTGCCCGGTAGGAATCATCATCTTTGTAATGAAAGGCCAGCTGACCGGCTTTATAAATCCCCCCTGAAGCTGAGACAGCCACGCGGCATTTATTGAGCGGTTCCTTTAACGGTTGCCAGGGAGGGGTATCTTCGTTCCGCACCCAAGTATAAGGCGAATATCCAAGCCTGGCGTAAAGATTTGATATTCTCTTTATATATTCAACATGCATGCGATTTAGCCTCCTCTGATCCTCCCTCGGGTTTGGTTTCAACTTTCCGATCCCTTTCATAATGCCATTATGAGGAGGATTTTTCAAATCTAAAGATCAGCATAAAATATCCGAAGAAAGGGAATTTGTCTTTAAGAATACCTTGACCTTGTCCCCTCAAATTCATATAATCCCATCCGAATCAACAAGCTGGCATTCCTGTCTTTATCCATCAACCCTTAACCGCTACCCGAGTGAGGTAGCAGGGAGGTTGTATGGTTTGGAGATCTGAATAGACCCCATTTCTGAGGAAGAGGTGGGGTTTTTTATTATATGATTGGACCGGGTTATTTGGAATTGGTAGGGCTTAATTTAAGGAGGGAATTATGAAGCGGTTTGCGGTGTTAGTTCTGGCTTTCTTGATGTTATCATGTACTGCCCATGAGTATCCCTACACCGTCTATTCCCGCCCAGGAGCTAATGTTTCTGATGCAAAAATAGCAGTCCTTCCTTTTTCCAGCACAACCAGAGAAGTTGGATTTTTGGCCAGTGACCTGGTTTCGCAGAATCTAATTAAAAACGGTTTTCGCATTGTAGATAGATCATATCTTCAGAATATACTACAGGAGCAAGAGGTAAGCTTGACCGGCCTCACGAAAGACACCAGTCTGCAAAAGATAGGAAAACTCGTAGAAGCTGATTACCTGCTTGTTGGAACGGTAAGAGTCGAAACCAAGGTTGAAAGTTCCGGCGTAGCTTTCAAGAAGTTATCTTTCAGTGGGGTTGAACAAAAGGAATTTATTTCCGGAATGTCCATAAGAGTTTTGAGCGTAGAAACTGGGGAAGTGGTTATAGGATCCTCCTATGCTTTAGAAAGAACGCGCAATGGGGAACCAGACACAAACCATGCCCGGCCATTGTCCGCCATTGGCCAGGGCCTTGTTAATTATATCCTTGGAAAACCCATGCCCAAACTTATTCTACATAAAGACCCAGAACAAAAATCTCCTTGACTGCCCCTATGCTGAAATAAACAAAAGCCCGGAATCCAAGAGATCTCCGGGCCACTCTTTTGACAGCATAAATCCTGATACCCTCCCAAAGCAATTAATCTCCAAGAAGTTATCAGGATCCACTCTTCAAACATACATCCATCCCCATTGCGGGCTCCAAACCCTCTTCCCACCTCTCAGAATGGGATCGGCCTCATCCTGGAAGGACAAGCACCATTTGTTCTGACGTTCCCAGGTTTTCAGGAACGCAAGCATGGCGTTGTGAGCGACCCAGAAGCTTGCATAATTTTCGCTGTATTTACTGTTGGCCATTTCTTTTGTCTTTCCCGATAGCTCGAAGAGCCGTGTGACCGCCTCCTGTATCATGTCGTCATAAATCGACTGAGCTAATGGGTTCCATTTGAAATTCCGGGCGAAGACCTTCTTGGCCAATGGATAAACAACCGCGGAGTTGAAATTCTCCCTGTCTATGACGATCTGTTTTTTCGAATAATTCTTTACGAAGAACCCTTTCACTTTTGCTTTGTAAGCTTGGTCGGAAGAAAGACCGTAAGTTTTCTTAATCTCTTCGCTGGACATACCTGGTTGAAGAAACACTTTTTCCCTTCGGATTTCTGGAACTGGGTCCATGCGTCCTCCTATTCTGTTTAAATTTAGGTTGAGAACGTGGGTGAGAAATTCGGTTACCTTGGGGTGCTGTAAGATAGAAAAACCGTCAGAAACGTCCCACATTCCTTTGGGGAAGGATGTTTATTGGTAAGTCATATATATGAATGTGGAAGGATATAACTGAAAAACGAAGCCACCTTCGGATTTGATCAGGGTTGGGAGTTGTTTTTCCTGGAGGGAATGGATTTAAGAACAGGAAATTCTGGAGATGAACTTTTAAACTTTTAGGAATTTTGGCGGGGAGAGGACAGAAATTGGTAAAAACGTAAAAAGTTTAAATCTTGGGCTGGACCGGGGCAGATCAAGAAACGAACTATGGTTCGTTTTTCTCCATCATGAAACAGGTGTTTATGGGTGTTAAGAGGTGTTTATGGGGGTGGTAAACACGGTGGGATGGATGGAAGGCGTTATTCTTATTCCGAAAAGGATGATGTCCTGGAGGGGTGTTAATGTGTTAAGGGGATTTTGGGGGGGAAGGATAAAATTTATCCTTTTGACATGAACGGAAAAGTGTGAAATATTCTGTTCAGTTTTTCAGAGATAATTGTTGCTGGAGCTACGGGATCCTTGATAATCCGATCCATTAGTAGGAACAGTCAATGAAAAGAATAAAGATGTTCTTCATTTTAAAAAAATGAAGGTTTTGTGGAACGGAGGAAATGAAAGATGATCGTAAAAGGGAATGAAAAATACTTCCGGACTCCGTTCAATGACGAAGCGGAGATCGAGGCTGTGGTCCAAGACTACGCTGAATATCTATTCGGCTCCAGCATCATCTTGATTCCAAAATCAAAAATATCCACAATGGGGGGAACTGGAACGATTCCAGATGGGTTCGTCGTGGATGTAGAATCAGAAGAATGGTTCATGGTTGAAGCCGAGCTCACATCCCACGGAACTTGGCAACACATCGCTCCCCAGATATCAAAACAGTTAGCAGCTGTGGATTCCCAGACAACCAGAGACTCAATCTTAAATATTGTGATGAACCTCATTAAAAACGATTTAACAGTCGCTGAGGTTTTTTCTGATCTTGGGATTGCACAACTGGACGTACACGGAAAATTACAAACCATCCTGAATAAAGCCCCAACGATAGCCATACCGATTGACGGTATTCCCTCTGACCTTCAATCGTGGGTAAAAACTTTAAAATTTAGGGTCAAAATCTGGGTAATCGAGAAGTATCAGGCCCTTGATGGCACCACAATCCTCTACTCGATCCCAGATGAAAACGTACCGACTATCAGCACGAGCACAATCAAGGGTCAACCAACATCAACGGTGGCGGCAAGATGGTCACAACCATACCAGGATGTAATGGAAGCTGGACTAATTCACGAGGGACAGAAGGTTTTTCTTGAGTACGGCCCCAGAGGACAACAGAAGAAGACGTTTGAGGGAATCCTCCGCAAAGAGGGTGTCGAGGTTGATGGCAAGGTCATGTCTCTTAGTGCGGCTGCCGTTTATTGCATTCAGAAGGCCGGTAGTCAAAGAGGGACCGCGAATGGCTGGATCATGTGGAAGACCGAAGATGACATCTATCTTAATGATTTCTACAACCAGGTTTATTCGAAAAATGATGGCATCACTGAAGAGAAACCTGTCTAAACATAAGGAGCGAATCCTTTTGGGAGCTAATATAAGCCTCTTTATTTTTGCTTTCGAATCCTGGAAATCCGCGTTAATCTGCGTCCAAATTTTTTCATCTTGGATCAATATAGAAAAAAGGAGGAAGGAAATGAAAGTCGTGGCCTTTAACGGAAGCGCGCGGAAAGATGGGAACACCGCAATTCTCTTAAATTGGGTGCTGGAAGAACTGGTAGGGGAAGGAATTGAAACCGAGCTGATCCAGTTTGCCGGAGAACCCATCGCCGGCTGCATTGCCTGTTACAAATGTGTAAAGAACAAAGACCTGAGATGCGCCGTGAATACCGACAAAGTCAATGACTACCTTGCCAAAATGCAGCAGGCTGACGGGATTCTATTAGGGTCCCCTACTTATATTGCCGACATAACCACCAGCATGAAAGCTTTCATCGAGCGAATCACGATTGTCTCCCGGGCCAATGGGGATATGTTGAAACGCAAGATGGGAGCGGCAGTTGTGGCCGTGCGGCGCGCGGGAGCGATTCACGCTTTCAGCTCCCTGAACGATTTCTTCCTGATCAACCAGATGATCATTCCGGGCTCCAGCTACTGGAACATCGGCATCGGCAGAAACCCCGGGGAGGTGAAAAACGACAACGAAGGCCTCCAGACCATGAAGACCCTCGGGCAGAACATGGCCTGGCTTCTTAAAAAAATTCACCCGTGAGGGAACGCCGGACGCTCATGAAGTTGTAATTTTTTCCGTTTCAGGGTTTCTTTCTTCCCTTCCCGTTCAATAATGGAATGTTCGCTCCCCATTCCTTGTGAACGATTTCAGGAACGAAAAATTTCTGGCTACGTTCATCCGCCCATCGGAGTGTGAAGCGGGGACGCCCTTAGTTGCGGCCTGGCAAGGCTGCATGGTTTTATAGGTGGGAAGCCTATCCAGGTAACCGTTAGCCACGGGCCTGGAATCGAGCCTTGCAGGTGCAGTGGTAACACTGTGCTTGATGCGTAGGCACGAGAGGAGGCGAGGTGCAATGGTAATCCCGCCGGAGGCGGGACTGACCGTGAAGGTGTTGAGCCCCGAAAAGTCCGTGTTTGGGATGGGCCGATGGTACTTAAGGGACCAGCAGGCAACAGGGCCTTGTGCATGATGGCAAGTGCAAGGAACCGCCCCGGGGTCTTAGGCCGCGTCGAGCCTCACATGGAGACCATGTGGCAACCAGGGAGATCCGGCAGTCGGCGTAGGAAAGAGAGACGCACCTTCCGACAAGTGTAAGAAGCGAGGAAGAGGGCAGAGACAGCCGGAAGTCGGAGGCACCCATAAGAGCGATGAAGCCTGGTAACGCGGGTGGAGCAAAGGGGTGCCGGTTTGGGAGAACGGGTAGGGGAAACATGGCCCGACACAGTGCGGATTGAGACCATGACCACAAGACTTGCTCGTTTCACACAGAGGGCGCGCGAGCTTCGGCGGGAGCGATTTACCTCGTTGATGGGGTTGCTCTTCGATCTGGAGGGGTTGCGTGCCAGCTTTGAGCGCCAGGATGGAAGGAAGGCGCCCGGGGTGGATGGGATAAGAAAGGAGGACTATGCGGAGGGGTTAGAGGAGCGGCTGGCTGAATTGAGCGGTCGGTTACGCCGTCTGAGCTATCGGCCTAAGCCGGTGCGGCGGGTGTACATTCCCAAAGGGGATGGCCGACATCGCCCGTTGGGGATTCCCAGCTTCGAGGACCGGATCGTGCAGGACAGGCTTAGCCAAATCTTGCAGGCGATCTGGGAACCGGAGTTTTGTGAGTGCTCGTATGGTTTTCGGCCGGATCGGAGCGCGCATGATGCGTTACGGCGGATGGCGGAGATCATTACCAATGAGCATACTCAATGGGTGGTGGAAGCGGACGTCAAAGGGTTTTTCGACCATGTCAGTCACGACCATTTGATGCGCTTCCTGGAGCACCGCATAGCCGACCCAAGGTTTCTGCGCATCCTTCGGCGGTTCCTCAAGGCAGGGGTAATGGAGGACGGAGTGGTGAGTGCGAGTGAGGAAGGGACACCCCAAGGTGGCCTGGTTTCTCCCGTACTGGCTAACATTTACCTCCATTATGTACTGGACCTCTGGTTCGAGAAGCGCTTTGGGAAATCATGCCGAGGGAAAGCGTACCTGGTACGTTTTGCGGATGATTTCGTCGCCTGCTTCGAGGATGAGGAGGACGCCCGGCGATTCCTGCCCGAGTTAACAGAACGGCTGGTGGCTTTTGACTTAGAGGTAGAGCCTCGGAAAACGTCAGTATTGCGTTTTGGTAGTGAGGCCGAGCGGGAGTGCTGGAGGGATGGGTTGCGGCGACCCGCCACCTTTTCCTTCCTTGGCTTCACGCACTTTGTCAGCCGTAGCCGTCGAGGACACTTCGTGGTGGGCCGCAAGACAGAGGGGAAGCGGTTCTGCAAGAAGCTGAAATTGCTGAACCAACGTCTGCGGGCCTTGAGAGTCGAAGGAGGCAGAGCCATGATGGCGCATGTGGAGAGTCATCTCCGGGGCCATATTCAATACTACGGGGTCAGCGGTAATACGCGAAGCTTGCGGAATTACTTTTTCCGGGCCTGTAGGCTCCTTTGTAAATGGCTCAACCGTCGCAGTCAACGCCGTTCTATCACGTGGGCGCGGTACTGGCCGATTATTTCTGGCCGGATGCCCTATCCTCGCATTGTTCACAATCTTTATCCCCATCCTCAGTGGATGACTCAAACTGGGAGCCGGATGGTGTAACGCACCACGTCCGGTTCTGCGAGGGGCCGGGAGTAACGGTTGAATGGTTGAGATATTGTGGCACCGCCGGGAAACCAGGCGGAAACAGAGAAAACAAACCTCAACCTGAAACGCCCGAAGTGCCCGGCCTACTCACCAATAATTCAATTTCTGGCTTTTGTGGTTTATAATGCTACCTCCAGGGAGAGGTTTATAGATTCTTCCCCGAAGTGGAACCATGATTTTTTATTTCACCATCCCCAATATCGCTCCACCC
>JAURYC010000141.1 GCA_030654105.1 Deltaproteobacteria bacterium | reverse complement strand
GGATGATTGGGGTACCGGAGTTTTGACCGGAGATTCCTTGGCGAATTTATAGATGAAGACTGCGCAGGCCATTTCGACCAAGCCCACAGTGAAGAGACTTTGTCGCCATGAGAAATACAACACAAAGAAGGGGAAGATGATCCCGGCAAGAATACCCCCGAAGTTTACGCCGGTTTGCTTTATGCCCATGGCCGTAGCTCGGCCAACGGTGGGGAACCAGTCCAGGACACTTTTGCTGGTGGTGGGCGTTATGATGCCGCTGGCTAGACCGTAAAACAAGAGGATCAAAAGAGCAACTGGATAAGAGGAGGCATAAGCTAAGAGGGCAAAGAAAAAACCTATCAATGCGACCCCCAAAGCCAACATAAAGCGCACTCCAAAAAAGTCTGATATCAAACCAGCAGGCATTTGACTGAGAGAAGCTCCGATGGACAACGCGGAAATTAAGAAGCCGATTTGCACGGAAGTTAATTGGAAATCTTCCATAATGAAAGGGGCAAGGATTCCCAGGCTGGAAAAATTCATAAAACCAAACGCATGCACCAGCCATAAAACTCCTACGACAACCCAGCGGTAATGGGAGTGAAGAAAATTGGGCATAGATCTTCTTTACGATTCTTGGGCTTAATGTTATATATCTTTATCAATTTTACATGATAAAGCCAATGACTTTCTGCCATTCACTCCTGGGCGAAACGCAGGAAAGGAAGATTGGGCGAAAAAATTCATCACAAATTTAGGAGGTGCATATGTCCGTTTTAATCACCGGAGGGTATGGGCTTATTGGGTCAGAGCTGGCAAGAATGCTGGTGGAAAAGGGGGAAAAAGTTTGGGTATTGGATAAATGGCTGGTCCCTCAGCGTTTTACGGGAATCGAAGGGAAAATGACCATTCTTCAGGCCGATCTGGGAAATTTTTCTAAGATCCTCGAAGCTGTTAAAAAAAGCAGTCCCAAGGCCATTTTCCACCTGGGTGGCATGCTTTCCTTGCCATCCAACGCCGATCCCCAATCGGCCTTTGCAACCAATGTGGCCGGAACCTATCACGTATTAGAAGCCGCCCGCCTGTTCAACATTCTCAAGGTAATCTTCACCAGCACGATTGCGACTTACGGTTTGGACATTCAAAAACCGGTGATCAACGATTTTACTTTACAGCGACCCATAACCATGTATGGTTCCACCAAAGTTTTTTGTGAACTTTTGGGAAGGTTCTACAAAACAAAGTATGGAATCGATTTTCGCGCCGTGCGCTTCCCTTCGGTCGTTGGTCCGGGAGCCAAAACCGCTCATATCTCTATTTATAATGCCTGGGCCGTAGAGAAAGCCTTTTACGGAGAACCTTATGATATCTTCGTTACACCGGAAACCCGTTGTCCCGTCCTATACTTCAAGGATGCCGCCCGATCTCTCCTTTTGCTCGAAGCAGCCCCGGCAGAGGCGATCCAAACGGTCTGTTATCTCCTCGCCGGAATTAAGCCCATGAATTCCGCTGCCGAGCTTGTCGCTGCCATCAGAAAACACTTCCCTCAGGCCATTTTAAATTTCAAGCCCGACCCCCTGGCTATGGAATTCCACAGCAAATCCCAGGGAATCACCTACGATGACAGCCTGGCGGAAAAAGAGTGGGGATGGAAGCCGGAGTATTCGCTGGAAGGGATGATCGCCAATTTTTACGAAGAA
The DNA here is from genome assembly GCA_030654105.1 of Deltaproteobacteria bacterium. Classification (NCBI taxonomy): domain Bacteria; kingdom Pseudomonadati; phylum Myxococcota; class Myxococcia; species Deltaproteobacteria bacterium. The sequence continues at coordinate 5,356 of JAURYC010000141.1, read as the reverse complement.
TTGAAGGGAAACCCAGAGCGTTATCGTTAAAAATCAGAAGTTTTTCGCAGATGGATAGGGGAGGTAACGAATAAGCCTCCGTTCAGGAGTTTATCCAAGGGACTCCCCAAGGGAAGAAAATTTGTAGGGGCGATTTCTTAAAACCGCCCCTACCTTTGCTGCTCCAGCAGCTATTTTTTCTTGGGACTAAGGATTGCTTTTAAGGCTGCGGCGGGGACAGCCTTCACTACTTTCTTGGCCGGAATCTTAAGAGGCTCCCCAGTTTGGGGATTGCGGCCGATTCGTGCTTTGCGGTTTTGGACCTTAACGGTGACGAAGCCAGGAAGGGCCAGTTTATCCCCTTTTTTGATAATTTTTGCCGCCAAGCCGGCCAGTTCGTCGAGAGCAGCATTGGCCTGCTTTTTAGTGATGCCGACCTGCTCCGCCAGATAGGAAACGACCTGATTTTTTGTCATGGGCATAAAACTTTTCTCCTTTCTGTTTTAATGGACAACAACCTATTTTTTTAAAAACGCACCCCAACGATCTCGTCTTTCCCTAAGTGAACAACCCACCAGAAAATCACCGGATGAGAACAAAATCTACCCTTCGATTTTTGGCCCAGGCAGCTTCATCCTGGCCCTGCTGGAGAGGACGTTCAAATCCATAACTGATGGTTTGCATCCGCTTGGAATTAATTCCCAATCCTTCCAAGAAATCTTTGGCTGCATCCGCCCTTCTCTGGCCAAGGGCCAAGTTATATTCCGCCGTCCCGCGCTCATCACAGTTTCCTTCAATTTTAATCCGCGCTTGCGGGTTGGCCTTGAGCCATTGGGAATTTTTTAGCATGATTTCTTTTTGGCCCTCGACAATGACCGCCTGGTCGTAATCGAAATAAATCGATTCCAGATTTATCTTCTTCAGAGCGGCTTCCCGGGCCAAAGCTTCTCTTTGGGCCGTCTCCTCCCTGAACGCCTTTTCCCTTAAGGATTTTTCCCGGAGCGTTTCCTCCCGCAGGGCCTCCTCTTTTATCTTCCTCTCCCGTTCCTGAGCGGCTAACTGATCCGGGGCGGGGGCTTCAAGTTTTTCTGCGGATTTTTCTTCTGGCTTAATTTCAGGGGGCTTCGCTTCCACCTTTAGGGGTGTAAAAGGCGTCGCCTCGGAATGGATAACTTTTTTCGCGCAGCCCACACCCAGCACTAAAATTAAGGCTAACATCACCAGCAATAAAATTCTGATGGTCTTCACTTTCTTTTCCCTTTCTCTATAGGCTTAAAAAGAGATTATAATCTGTTAAGGAACCTGTCAAGGGCAAAATTGAACGGATTATTGTTTTTCCCCTTGGCAGGAGAAGACGGGTTTGTTAAGGTAAGGGAAAACAAGTGCAGGGGAAAGTTGGAGGGGAATATGCGTGTCTTAGGGATCTACGGAAGTCCCCGCAAAGGAGGGAACACAGAATTGCTCCTGAAAGAGCTGCTGCGAGGGTGTCAGGACGTAGGAGCAGAAATCGAAGAAGTTTTTCTCCGCGCCTTGAAGGTTTCACCGTGCTTAGAAATTTACGCTTGTAAAAAAAACGGGCAATGCCCAATCCCAGATGATATGCAATCCCTCTACCCCAAATTAGTAGAAGCCGATGCCTTGGCTTTGGCTTCACCGATCTTCTTCTACGCGGTAAGCGCTCACGCTAAAGCTTTCATCGACCGCTGCCAGGTCATGTGGGCCAGGAAGTATCTGCTGAAGCAGCCCATTTCGCCTGGAAAACCCCATCGCCGAGGAGTATTTCTGTCCGTGGGAGGGTCCAAGGGAAGCAAGATATTTGACGGCCCCCTACTGACCATGAAGTATTTTTTTGATTCTCTGGATATGACGTTTTACCGATCCTTACTTTTCCAGAACATCGACGCGCAAGGCGATATTTTGAAACATCCTGCGGCAATGGCCGAAGCGTATGCCTTGGGAAAGGAATTAGTCCTGGAGAGTTCGTGTAAATAAGATTGCGGATTGCGGACTTCGGAATGCGGAATAAAGAATATCCAGTTTGGAGTTTGGAGAAGATTAAAAATCTTGGTCAATAAATCAAGAAGAAAACAAAGAGATATTGGGCCGACGGAAAAAGACAATCCTGTTTCGCTTGATATTGATGTAGCCTCGGCCCTAAAGATCGCAGAGATCATAAACCGCCAAGACCAAAAAGTCGCTCTGGCCGTCCGGTCGCAGTTAAAGGCCATTGCCCGGGCAATTACAATGGTCCAGGAAGCGCTGGAGCAAGGAGGAAGGCTTTTTTATGTCGGGGCAGGAACCAGCGGGAGGTTGGGAGTGTTGGACGCCGCGGAATGTCCCCCGACCTTCGGAGTTTCCCCGAAAAAAGTCCAAGGAATCATCGCGGGGGGCAAGAAAGCGCTATGGAAGTCAGTGGAAAAAGCAGAGGATAACCTGCGAGCCGGGGTTGAGGTTATCCGCAGGGCTCGGGTTCAAGCGCAAGACATCGTCTGCGGAATCAGCGCATCGGGAAAAACGCCTTTTGTCCGCGGAGCTTTGGCTGAGGCTGCAAAAAGGAAAGCCCGGTGTATTTTGATTACCTGCCACCCATCGCCCCCGATTGCCCCTCAAGGAGGGGTGGTCATCAACCCCCCCATTGGGCCAGAAGTCATCGCCGGCTCTACCCGGCTGAAAGCCGGCACCGCAACCAAGATGATCCTGAATATGATTTCCACCGGGGCAATGATCCGCCTGGGAAAGGTTTATGGCAACTTGATGGTGGACGTGAGGCCTACCTCGGCCAAGCTCAAGGACAGGGCCGAAAGGATTATTATGACCGTTTTGGGATGTTCCCGGTCTCGCGCCCAAAGGCTTTTACAATCAGCGAAAAACCAGACGAAGGTAGCCATTGTCGTGGGGGCCAAAGGTTGTAATGTCCGCGAGGCCGAACGATTGCTGAAGCAGGAAAAAGGGCTCTTGAGGAAAGTGCTTTGAAACGCCTGCAAAGGATCTGGCAGAAAAAAAGCAGGATTGCCCTGGGAATGATGGCGGGAACTTCGACCGATGGGGTGGACGTCGCCTTAACCCGGATATCGGGAAGGGGATTAGCCAGCAGCGTGCATCTTTTATCTTTTGCAACCTACCCCTTTTCGGCCCAAATGCGCAATCGGATCCTCCAACTTCTCTCGGCCCGTACGGAAGAGATTTGCGAAATGAATTTCATCGTGGGTGAAATCCTGGCGGATTGCGCTTTAAAGCTTCTTCGTCATGCGGGCTATAAACCCGAGCAGATCGATTTCATCGGGTCCCATGGACAGACCATTTATCACCTCAGCGGAGCTGCCGGCCGGAGGAATTCGACTTTGCAGATCGGGGAGGGCGCAATCATTGCGGCCCGAACGGGCGTGATCACGGTCTGCGATTTTCGACCGGCCGATATTGCCGCTGGAGGAACCGGTGCCCCTTTAGTCCCCTATGCCGACTTTGTTCTTTTCCGGAAAAAAGGGAAAGTCCGGGCCTTGCTGAACCTCGGCGGGATCGCCAACGTAACCATCGTCCCCGCAAGACTGGAAGAAGTGATCGCTTTCGACACGGGGCCGGGCAATATGGTGCTGGATGGGCTGGTTGCCTTAAAATTCCAGGGAAGAAAAAGATGCGATGTTGACGGCCAAATCGCCGCCAGGGGAAAGGTCGATAAAAACCTTCTCAGGGATTTGATGCGCCATCCTTATTTAAAACGCCAACCACCCAAGTCCACGGGAAGAGAAACTTTTGGGGAGGGTTTGGTAAAGAGCCTGTGGGAACAGGGCAACGGTATGCCGTTTGCAGACCTTATAACTACGGCCACGTACTTTACCGCGGCGGCAGTCCATCGAAGTTTCCTGAAGTTTATCTTTCCCAGCTTTAAAGTGGATGAGATTTTCGTCTCTGGCGGAGGAAGGCACAACCGAACCCTCATGGCTTTTCTTGTAAATCTTTTCCGCCCTATTCCCGTGCGCCCATTAGACGAATTGGGTATTCAGGGGGATGCCAAAGAAGCCGTAGCCTTCGCTCTCTTAGCCGATGCGACGATCCAGGGCATGACGGCCAACGTTCCCCAGGCGACCGGCGCTAAGCGGCCAGCAATTTTGGGGAAAATCATATTATGAAGTTGGAAAAATAGACTTAGCAATCTGCAATGATAATAACAACTTGAATGACGGAAGGTAACAAAGTGGATGAAGTTTCCTGGGAAAAAAAGTTCATAGCAGTCCAAGAAGGGATATCCCTGGAAGATTATCGAGGGCGAAAAAACAATATTTTGGTCATTGCGCCCCATCCGGATGACGATGTGTTAGGCGCGGGGGGCACGATGGCCGCAGCGTCTCATCAGGGAAAAGGAGTTTTTGCGGTTTATATCACGGACGGCCGCAACAGTCCCCGAAAAGATAAAAATATTTCCGATGATGAGATGGCGGCTCTAAGAAAAAAAGAAGCGCTGACGGCCTTAAGGGCCGTAGGAGCCGTGGGCGGTTTCTTTCTGGAAAAGCGGAGTGGAGAATTGGCCGGGGGAGTGAAACAGGAAGTGGAGGAAACCTTGATAAGGATCTTTCAACTTATCTGTCCGGAGGAAGTTTTCCTGCCGGCTCCTTACGAACGCCACTTGACCCATCAACTTTGCACCCAGTTGAGCATCGAAGCCCTGCGGATGGATTCCAATTTGAAACCCAACCTTCTGGGATACAGTCTCTGGGGGTGCTTTTGGGGAGTGCGCAGGAGGATTGTGCGGGACATTACCCCCATCATCAAAAGAAAAGTAGAAGCGGTTCTAGCCCACTCCAGCCAGGTTGCCTATAAAAATTATCAGCAAGGGATTTTAGGCAAGAACAATTACGAAGCCATCTTTTGGGAAAGCCACGAAATCCAAAAAGCCGCCTTCGTAGAAATTTTTTTGGATATGAATGAACTTTTAGAAAATAGGAACTTGACCCTGGCAGCCTTTATCCGGCAGGATGTGGAAGCCTTTATCCAGGCTTTCGGCCTATCTTGAACTTTAAGGATGTTTTCCGTTGTCTTTTCTTGCCCACCCTCATTTTTAAAGGTTGCGTTTTCATTCCTGGTGGTACTCCGGTCCGGGCGGAGAGGGCGCCTGGCTTTTTTATTGACAGCCTGGTCGGGAAATGGTAAGAGGCAAAGACAAAGAAAAAATCTTGTAGGAAAGGAGGAGGTATGAATCGAAAAAAAAGACTGGTTTTCATAGTTTCTCTTCTATGCATTTTCGGGTTATTGGTTTTTGGCCCAGCCCGAGTTGCACCGGCGGAAACCATCAACATCGGCTATACCGGGCCTCTGAGTGGGGGGGCTGCCAAGTATGGCCGCAATAACCTGGAAGGACAGGAGATGGCCGTTGATGAAATAA
>JAURYC010000140.1 GCA_030654105.1 Deltaproteobacteria bacterium | reverse complement strand
ATGATACGCCCCCTAGATGACGTCCCCTATATCTATGATTAGTTCCGTAAACCCTAACCCCAGCATAATTATACCCTCGATGCGGGAAAGACCGAAGAGCCCCGCTTTCCTGAATGAAATCGGAGTTTCCTTCGGGCTCGCTTTAGATTCGAAATGGTTCTTTATTTATAAGACCATATTTTATGACCCGTGGCGCGGGCCGATCAAAAATGTTATGATGACACCTCTTTGGCAGGGCTGGAGAAGAATAAAAATAAGAGGAGAGAGAAGATGTCTGGAAAACCCACAGTTGTCGCGGTGAATGGCTCCCCTCATTCCGGGATTGGGAACACGGCTCTCATGATCGAAATGCTCCGTCCCACCCTCACCCAGGAAGGATTCGAGCTGGAGATCGTCAACCTTTCGGACCACGAAATCCGCTACTGCACGGGATGCGCCTTCTGCATGGAGAAAGGGGAATGCTGGATCGACGACGACCATCGCCGGATTACGGATAGGCTCCTGGCTGCGGCTGGAGTGGTCCTGGCTTCCCCGGTCTATATCATGCATGTGACCGGGCAGATGAAGACCTTTCTGGACCGCAGCCTGGCCCTGGGCCACAAACCCCGGCCTACCTGGAAGCCGGGACTGACCATCAGTGTTTCTGCCGGACTGGGGGAGACGGACACCGCCAGCTACCTGGCCTTCCACTTGCGGATGTTTGGGGCGTTCCCCGTGGGTACCTTGACCGCCATGGCCGCGCAGCCGGGGGGGTTCTGGGGAAAGGAGGCGGTAGAGGCCAGGGCAGCGGACCTCGCGCGCGATCTGGCCCGTGCTATAAAGGAGAAACGGCGTTACCCGGTCACGGATCGAGATCTGCATTATTACCAGTTTATGGGCGGGCTGGTCAGGGACTTTAAAGACGTATTTATGAAACATGACTTCAAGCATTGGCAGGAGCATGGTTTTTACGAAGGATTCGAAAGGTACGTCCAGCAGCCCAAACCTGAGGTCGCCTTTAACCCGGAAGTGCGGGAAGCTTGGATTCAGGAAATGATCCAGGAGCAAAAGGCCAGGAAGAGAGGCCAACCGGCTCCGGAACGAGATAAGTCAGCCCAAGGGGGGGCAACCTTGGCCAAGAATTGCAGGGAGCTGATCCAGATGATGCCCCTGGGCTTCAACCCTTCGGCAGCAGGGGATCTGAAGGCAGTCTATCAATTCGAGGTGAGCGGAGAAGAGAATTTTGTCGCCCACCTGGCGATTGCCGACGGGACCTGCACCTACCATGACGGGCCGGCGGCAAAGCCGAATCTGGTCATTAAAACGCCCGCCGATGTGTGGCTGAAGATATCCCGGGGTGAGCTGGACGGGCAGAAGGCCTTCATGTCCGGTCAGTACAAAGCTGAAGGAGACTTTTCGTTTCTGCTGAAAATAAGAACTCTGTTCTCTAGCTGAAATAAAAAAACAATAGGATGGGACGTTCGTGCAGAACGTGCTTATGGAAGTAAGTGCGTAATAGGGACGTGCATAAGGGGGACGTAAGGGGGGATGTCCATAAACTTGTAAATTGAGGAATTGGAAAATTGACAAGGATTGATTGCAGCTATACAAGAAGAGAGTAGATTCCAAAAATTCCTTGAGAAGAAAAAGGTCTTTGGGTTGAATGTTGAGACCAGATCCTATTGCCTATTGAAGAATCCCCGCTGAAAGGATTCCAAACCAACACAATCGCTTGTGCTCAAATTCCCTTGACCCGCAATCGTCTTCCCAGTATACTCCCAGTACCAAAGCAAGTTGTTAAAAAATAGAGATGCCCGTGTCATAAAGGCGAGATAGGGCGTACCCCGTTCTGAGAAAAGAGCCGTAAAGAAGGCGGCGGTATGGTAAAAAGTGTTGTTGATCTCGATGAACAAGGAACTGAATGAATTATCTTGGCCATCTCCCTCAGAACGACCCCCTCTACGGGTATCTCCGCTACGAAATCCTGCCGCAGATCGGCGTAAATGGCATCTCCCCTGATTTCCGGGTGTATATGATTCAGGCATCCAATCATGTCTATCTATACGAAGATCGGCGTAGTCAAACTCGCCTTATCGGAAAGTTTTTCGGCGTTATCTCAGACCGCTCGCCCGATGCCGCCTTTCGCCACATGGAGCGAGAATACAATAATCTTAATCATTTGCGCGGCATCGGCTTTACCGGCTATCCTCATTACGTCGCTCGTCCCCTTAGTCACAATGCCAGCCTCAACTACGTACTGGTTGAGGAATTCTGTTACGGTACTCCGCTCAACGACTTCATCCTCAAAGCGATTTGGGAAGGAGCGAGGGAGGCCCTCTTTCAAAAACTAACCGCTCTCGCCTATTTTCTCGCCACCATGCACAACAGGACTGCCACCGAAGACCGGGTGGACTTTAACAGGGACTGCTCCTACTTCGATCGGATTATGGATCAGTTGAAAAACTGGGGTCATATCGGATGGGAAGAGGCACAGGAGTTCTACCAGTTTAAGGACCGGTGGCGGGAGAAGGGATTTATGTGGGAGGACAACCAGGTCCTCGTCCACGGCGACGTGACTCCCACCAATATCCTGTTCGGTGATGGCCTCTGGGTGATCGCCATCGACCTGGAGCGGATGAGGCTGGCTGACCGGGTCTTCGACGTGGGTCGGGTGGCCGGCGAGATCAAGCATTTCTTCATGCAGTACACCGGCGACAAGTGGCTGGCGGAGCCCTTTATCGGGCACTTCCTCTGGGAGTATGCCTGCCATTTCCCCGACCGGGACAGAACCTTTGCGTCCATCACCCGCCGGGTTCCGTTTCACCTGGGACTTACCCTCCTCCGCATCGCCCGTAACTCGTGGATTACCGGAAAATACCGCCGGCAGTTACTGGATGAAGCCAGGGGAACATTGAGGTAGATGCAGTATGGCAGTAAAAGGCATCCTGTTTGATCTCTATGGAACATTGATCGACATCGAGACCGATGAGTCTCTGGAAGAGATCTACCGCGGTATTGCCCATTATCTGACCTATCATGGGGTATACCTGCACCGGTGGGAGGTGCGGGACCGTTACTACCAGATCATGAAAAAACAGAAAGAAGAGCGTGGCGAGGAATACCCGGAAATAGACGTAGAGGCCATCTGGAACACCTTCCTCGGGCAGGAAGGCATAAAAGCAGCCCCCACAAGGCGGAAGCTGGCCAGGATCCTCGCCCAGCTCTACCGGGGTATCTCCCGGAAACGTCTCCAACTCTACCCTGACGTGAAGAGGGTGCTGGAGGATCTGCGACCCCGCTTCCGCATGGCCCTCATTTCCGATGCCCAGCCCTGTTACGCCCTGCCGGAAATAAAGGCCGTAGGACTGGACGGCTACTTCGACCCTATCATCATCTCCGCGTATTACGGATTCAGGAAACCCGATAGGAGGCTTATCGAGATGTCCCTCGATATCATGAAGCTCATCCCGGCCGAGGTGATCTGCGTGGGTAATGACATGTACCGGGATATTTACGGGGCGAGCCAGCTGGGCATCAAGACCATCTTCGTTGACTCCAACCAGGGAGCCAAATCCTATGAGAATGTGATCCCCGACTACTTCGCCCCCCGATTCGAGGATGTCCTCAAGGGAGTAGAAGCATTAAAATGAGCACTGCTCAAGAAGGAGGAAACACAACACAGCAGATTGACGGGTTACGAGCCGGAAAAGAGAAAAAGCCGGTCAGATGACCGTGGAGCAGAGGGAAGTTCCTGTAAGTGCATTCAGAGGCCATGCCCCTTTGAAGAAACATAAAGCGAGTTTTTATCAAGCAAGGAGGTGTGAACATGATCGAAAGATTGCCGGAACTGGTAAACGGGGATGAGCGGCTTGTGTGGCGGGGCCGGTTTCTAACCGTTGACTTCTTGGTTGAGGTAGGCGACGTCCCCTATTACGTCTCAATTCAGTCGGGGCGCATCACGTCAGTGGAACGTGGCCCTTTTTATACGCGGTCATGGCTCTTTGCCGTCCGGGCATCGGTAGAGGCTTGGGAGAAACTCTGGGAGCCGGTACCCCGGCCCGGCTACACGGACATTTTGGGCCTGATGAAGCGCGGTGAGGCGCGCATCGAAGGTGATTTGCATCCGTTCATGGCCAATCTTCGCTACATCAAGGAGATCCTGGTCGCACCGCGGCGACTGCGGGGGGGGTGTTGACATGGCCGCTGAGCTTGAATCTATCGTTGGTCGTTATATGCATCTGAGGCTAGGCGGACGGCCCTATCGAGTCTATTTTGAGGAGGCTGGCAGGGGAATCCCCCTTGTTTGCCTGCACACGGCTGGCTCGGATACCCGGCAGTACCGACACCTGATGGTGGACCCGGCGGTGACCGAGCATTACCGGGTACTGGCATTCGACATGCCGTGGCATGGAAAGTCTACGCCGCCGCCTGGTTGGCAGGAGGAAGAATACCGCCTGACGACCGAGACCTATGTCGAAGCGATCATAAGCTTCTGTCGGGCATTGGAGCTGGACCGTCCGGTGGTGATGGGTTGTTCGATGGGTGGGCGCATCGTCATCCCCCTTGCGGCAGAGTATGCGAAGGAATTACGTGCGGTCATCGGTCTCGAGGCGGCCGATCAAGTGCAGTCCTGGTTTGACAACACCTGGCTACATCGTCCGGATATACATGGGGGAGAGATGGGCGCTGCCCGGGTCTCTGGACTATTGGCACCCCAAAGTCCGGAGGAAACGCGCTGGGAGACGCTCTGGGGGTATATGCAGAGTGGGCCGGGCGTTTTCAAGGGTGATCTTTACTTCTATTTCTACCGAGCCGAATCCGACTTTCGCGATTTTATGGCGCGCATTGACACGAAGGTCTGCCCGGTCTACCTATTGACTGGCGAGTATGACTATTCCTGCACACCGGAGGATACGAAGCGCACAGCGGCCATGATCTCGGGCGCCGAGGTGATTATCATGAAAGAGATGGGCCATTTCCCAATGTCGGAGAACCCAGAGCTTTTCCGGAGCTATATCCTTCCGGTACTGGAAAAAATTCGTAGCCAGAAATGACCTTGTTGCGACTTATAACTTTTGTTAGGATGATATAGATAGAAAGGCTTGATAAACCTGATCTTCCTGACGGGACAAGAAAAGCTGAAACCTTTTTCCCGGCTTTCCCCGTCGGAAATCCACTGGATTCATTCCTCCCGCGCAGAAAAGCGGCAGGCCCAAAAGGAGAAAAAAATGGGTGGAAATCCTGAGTTGCTCATTCTTGATAAGTTACCGTGGGAACCTTTCGGAGGGAAGACAAAGGGTATTTTCCGGAAAAGTCTCTCATCGATGACTTTTCCTTCCGGATTTAAGGCCAGCCTTACTTTGGCCAATCCGGCCGGGGAGTTTCCCGAACACATCGACCCCTACACCCATATTTTTTACCTCCTGGAAGGTGAAGGAGAAGCATCGGTCGAGGGCCAGACCATCCCTTTGAAAAAAGGAACTGCCCTGACGGTTGCCGCCGGGAAGAGGCATGGCTATAAGAACTCCGGCCCGGGCGATCTCCTTCTGATCACCCTGAATATTTCCGAGGGAGGAGAGAAAAGCGGGAGAAATTAGTCACGAGCCGGATCAAAGCAAAAGGCCGGAAGGCCATGTTCCGGGATATCTATCCGGACCTCTAAAGGGGTTCCGGTTTGCTCTTTACTCTACTCAATATCCCATTTCCTCATTGACGAGAACGACTGTGAATTGGTCGATATCGGCGGGCTTCTGCATTAAGATCAACAAGGCCGCACAAATCCTTTGGGGAGCATTACAATCGCTACAGACCCCCGTGACCTCACAGGGTGTTTTATAATGGCTCCTTAACACTCTTTGAACCGCGGCCCGGTTCCGTGTTCGCCGGATGGCCTCATCCACCGATTCAACCAATTTATTCGCTCCCGCAATGACGATTACCCGCTTAGGACCCGAACAAAGGCTGGCTACCCGATTTCCTCCCCCGTCCAAATTGACCAAGGTGCCATCAGCGGCAATCGCGTTGGTGCTGCTCAGAAATACATCCACGCCCCGGTGACTCCTCTTCAATTCTATCCGTCGCTGCGGATCGTTGTCCGCCTCCCAATGGTCATAAACCGTATTCCCTTTTTTTCGGATCTCCTGGACAAGCTGCAAAGTTTCTCTTAGCGTCACCGAACCGCCGATGCCCACCGTTTCTCCAGGCTTAATCTGTTCGAGCAGGAAACGCTTGGCTTCCGCCGGCGTTTCAAACGAGTAGGCTTCAAATTTCTTTTTCTTCAGAGCCTCCAGGACAGAGCCGATTTTTTTGCGAAAATAAATCTTATCTATTTCCTGCATGATTTTCTCCCGGGACCGATGGCTGCTTTTTTAAATTAGCCACAGAGGACACAGAGATCACAGAGTTTTAAAGCCATGATTAAGAAAAAGTAAAGAATATATGTCAAATGCCCAAAGTGCCTAAAGTTGAAAAAAGGAAACTCCTATACAATTTCATTACATTCCAAAAAACGCTTTACTTCCTTATAAAAGGCCTCTGGCTGATCGACTTGAGGAACATGCCCGGCATCTTCTATCAAGGCGCTCTTTGAGCTTTTCATTCCCTGGAGTAAGACCTTTTCTTTTTCTCTTAAAATATCCTTGGTGCCAAAAAGAACAAGAGTGGGACATTGCACCAATGGTAGCTTAGGGAAGACATCATAGAGTGAAATAGCGATCATGGTCTTTTTGACCCATTGACCCGCTTTCGCCCGTTCCTGGTTGAACCAATTCAATAAATCCGGTGTGGGATGAGCGAAAGACATTGCCAATTCCCCCATGGAAAATGGCCGCGGGTTCCCCTCGGCATCGAAGCTGAGAGCTGACAGAACCAACCGCTCCATTCGTTCCCAGGAATCCCGAGCCGGACAACCGACCAGGATTAATTTTTCTACTCGTTGCGCGTAAGAAGCTGCCATTTCCACTGCAATCAGGGCGCCGACTGAGTTGCCGCAGAGGATGGCTTTATCAATATTCAATTTATCCATGAAAGTGATAACACTCTGGGCATAATCCTCAATCAAGTAATTTTGGGAAGGCTTATCAGCATCGCCATGGCCCGGCATGTCCAAGGCATATAAAGTAAATTTTTGGGCTAAGGGTTCAAATACTGGGTCCCACGATTTGGCCGAGAGATTGAGGCTGTGCAGCAGAATCATGTTTTTCCCTTGGCCGCCAGAAAGGTAAGAAATCTTTCCCTCCGCTAATTTGATTGATAATTTTTCCAATTCAGCCTCCTTTCCTTTAGAGGATTCAAAGGTTCGCTGGGTACAACCCCTTCATGAGTTTATATCCGTCAAATGTTTGCCTTTTTCCCACCCAGAAAAAGCTCCTTCTCTTTCTCCGCAATAGGTTTTCAGAGACATCCGGACCCTACAACCTGACTATCCCAAAGAAAAAAGATTATGTTTGGCGAGGGCTTTTAACTCATTCGCCCTCGCCTTGTTCCCGGGGAAGATTGCCGATTCAGTCGGTCTTGCGCCGTTCCATGACATAAGCCTTGACAAAGTCGACCTGCTCAGCGGCATCGCCGTAATAGATCTCAGGATTGGTGATCTCGTCAATCTCAGCATCGGTCAACTGTTTGCGAGCTTCCGCGTTATCCAGAATCGCCTGTTTGAGTGATTTTTTCTCGTCAAAAGCCTTCATGGAAACATCGTGGACCAAGGCATGAGCCGTGACCTTCTTCCCCGTCTTCTGCCAGAGTTTCAGCATGACCACTTCGGACATGGCGATGCCTTTTTGCAGGTAAAGGTTCTCCTTCATGCGATCGGTATGAACCACCAGCTTGCTGAAGATGCGGGTGGCCTGATTAAGAGCCGCGTCGGCATATCCGAAGCTGTCGGGGATGCAGGCCATTTCTGGTCCCATTCGCGTGGCATCCCGTTCCCCGGCCATCTGAATATCCATCATCACCAGGGCATTGGCCCGGGCCAGTTTGGCTAAACCGTGCTGCCACTCGCTGGGCTCGGGGTTGCGCTTGTTGGGCATGGTGGAGCTGGAGTACTGCTTGGCGGAATCCCAGGGTTCTTCCACTTCTCCAAACTCCGTGCGCTGGAGGTCTCGGATTTCCAGCCCGATCTTGCCCAGCAGGCTAACCAGCAGGGCTAAATTGTTCGTACATTCGGCGAAGCGGTCTGTGCGCAAAGCCAGGTCGGCCGGCGGGTTGCCCAGGCCGAGGCGCTCGGCCACTCGTTTTACCATTTCCCAGGTCTTTTCTTTGCCCAGGAGATATACAAAGGTATTACGGGCCCCGCAGGCTGCGGAGAGTTTCATCACGAACAACCGCTTTCTCATCTCCTTGAAGCGCTCGATGCAATCCCGCAGCTCATAGGCCCAGCAGGCAACTTTGAAACCGAAGGTGATGGGAACGGCGTGCTGACCATGGGTTCGTCCCATCATCACGGAATGTTTGTGCTGCTCCGCCAATCCCAACCAAATATCCTCCAGCTTGATCATTTTCGGAAAAATGACGTTATAAGCTTCGCGGATTAGAAGGGTAAGACCGGTGTCCAGGATATCCTGAGTGGTGGGGCCTACGTGGTAATGCTCGCCCTCGGGGCCGCACATCTTGGCAAAAGCCTTGATGAGAGAAACGATCAGGTGCCCGGCATCCACCTTGAATTCGTTGATCATTTCCGGGGTCAAATGTTCCAGAGTGGATTTGCGGGTGATCTCATCGGCAGCTTTTTTGGGGATCAGGCCCAATTCCGCCTGCACCTGGCTGATGGCCGACTCGAAGTCCATCCATTTTTGCACCATATTGCGCTCATGGAAGATCCGTCGCATATCGGCCGAACCGTAGGCATTCTGGAGCAAGACTGACTGATTTCTCATAACCTACCTCCTTTGATTTATTTTTTGCTTGACATGGATCAAAGCACTGATTAATATCCTAAATATCAAATATTGGATACAATATGCAATTGGCTGGCAAAAGTCAAGGGAAAAGATGTCTTCTTTATCGTCCCGTTTACCGATCCCTCGTAATTCATGCGGAAAAGGTCTGGAAAGTCTATAGCCGTCGGCATTACCCTTATTCCTTTGGGGGGAAAAGATGGGAGCGCAACCAGGAAGCAACTTTCTCGCACCGCCGATAAACTTTATCTCGAAAAGTGAATATGTTTATCGCTCCCTTCGAGGAGCCATTTTGAATGGGGTGATTAAACCGGGCAGCTTCTTGAATCAGGCCGAACTGGCCGAGCAAATCCAAGTGAGCCGCATGCCCATCCGCGATGCGATTAATATGTTGGCTCGGGAGGGCCTGGTCCGGATCATTCTCCACAAAGGGGCAAAAGTTACCCATTTTTCCCCTAAGGACATTCAGGAAATTTATGCCATCCGGAAGATCCTGGAAGGTTATGCCATTCGGGAAGCCACCCCGCATATCAAGAAAGACCTTCTTTCCCGTCTGGAAGAGATTAATCACAACATCAACAAGCATGCCCAAAAAAGGGATGTGGATGCCATGATCAAGGAGAATGAACGTTTCCACTTGCTTCTTTACGAGCCGTGTCAAAACCAGAGGCTTGTAGAACTCATCCAGAATTTATGGTCCAGCTATCCGAAACGGATATTTTGGGAAATCAAGGGCCGAGCCGAGCAGGTGGTAAATCAACATAAGGAGATCCTGGCCGCCGTCCGGGCAGGGAACCCCGAGAAAGCCGAAAAATTAATCCGAGCGAATCTCATCCTATCGCCCAAGGCCATAGAGCGAATGGCCTCAGCCCTCGGTAGTTAAATTTTTTTCACCGGCCGGTAATCTTCTGGTTACAGTTAATTCGCAAGAGAAACCAGCGCAAGGAGTTACAGTCATTTCCAGGAGGAACCCATGAGTTCAAAAGAATTTGGCTTTCCTTTTTTGCCAATCCCGTCGCGACCACCCAAACCGAGACGTTTATGGGTGACGGTCATGTCGGATCCGGGGTTGCCCCCCGGCTATCAACGGGATTTTCTTATGATCGCCAGCGATATTGTGGACTATGCCAAGTTCACCGACCATCCGGGTTACCTGAGCAGTTATCCCCGGGAATTGATTGAAGAGAAAATCAGCATTTACCGAGATTGCGGAATCAAAAGCTTTCCGGGGGGCATTGCCTTTGAGGTGGCTGCCGTGCAAGGAAAGGTGAAAGATTTCTTCCAAAGGGTCGTGCAGCTTGGGCTTCAGGCTGTAGAGATCAGCGAAGACATGCTTTCCCAGCCGCTTCCTTCCTCTCAGCGGGAGGCGTTCATCCACCTGGCCAAGGACATGGGCCTGGAGGTCTTCACTGAATTAGGACGGAAATTCCCGGACGCTCCCTTGGAGCGAAAAGAAGTGGTCGAATCCAGCCTGCGGGATCTGAAAGCCGGGGCCAAGAAGGTGGTTATTGAAAACAGCGACCTGGTTAAACTCAAGGAAGAGGACCCCACATTTTTTACGGATGTGTTACGGGAAGTGGGGAAGGAACAGCTGATTTTTGAGGCGGGCCCCGCGCAGTGGCCCGAACTGGCGGCCTGGATGAT
>JAURYC010000139.1 GCA_030654105.1 Deltaproteobacteria bacterium | reverse complement strand
CACATATTTGGGATCGCCCCAATTCAAGTAGAAATTGATTCGGGAGGAGATCCCCTTTGTCGTAATATCATCGTCGGCGACATTCATCTTGAAGTCCTGTTTGTTTACCGCAACGGACCAGATCTGGAACAAGGATGTGGCCTGAAATTGTTTGGCCCAATCCTGCGCCAGGGCTGGCGAAGTCAGGGCCATGACCAAAATCATCGCCCCAATCCACACTAAGTATTTCTTCATTCTCTTCCTCCTTTCGATTGATACGTATTGCTCTATTTTTTTCATCCCAGCCAAAAATTTGCTTTGGCCTCCCTCCTCACCCCCTTCCCTTGGGAATTTCTACTAAAAAGACGTTTGAATTCCTTCATCCCAAAATACTTATCTTGAAAAAGTTTGTCAATAGAAAAATTTCTATTGACCTTCGGGCATCCGGCTGACCATCAAAGCGCTGTTATTCCCCCCCGAAAAAAATGTCTCTGCGGGGAGGTTGACGGCCACGATCAGCTCTTTTCCCTTCTCTTTGTCCACATCCTGGATCTGAAAATCCGCCAGGTAACCCTGGATTTCCTGAGATTTCCAACTGGACATGAACATGGCCCCGGTCCAGGTTAAAATTTGTATTTCCCCTTTGCTGTAAGATTTCGTGCGCGTAAAAAATTGTCCGGTGCTTGATATGTTCCGAATGACCAGAATATCGCTTCCTCTGGGAATCACCCTCACATTTATATACGCCAACTCATCCGCATCTTCAAACTTATAACCTGGCCCAACAACC
This sequence comes from Deltaproteobacteria bacterium, assembly GCA_030654105.1. Taxonomy (NCBI): domain Bacteria; kingdom Pseudomonadati; phylum Myxococcota; class Myxococcia; species Deltaproteobacteria bacterium. The sequence continues at coordinate 6,593 of JAURYC010000139.1, read as the reverse complement.
AAAGGCTTGGCTTGAAAGACATTGTTGGAACCATAATCATCCCGGCTGCTCCAGGTCACTTTTCCATTGGCGCCCATGAGTTTCAGGCGATAGTCAGAATCGATGAAAAAGTAATCTGTCTTGCCGTCATGGGTAAAAGGGGTGAATCCGTAAATGCTGAAAACTTTGGGGAGGTCGGCTCGCCGAATCTCTTTATATTTTTTCCCGTCCCACCCCATTTCATAAATCGCCCTCTCAAACCCTATTTTATACCCCTTTTGTTGCCCCAATAAAACCGTTCCCTTTTCTCCCCACTCCACTACCCTCAGGAACCAGTCTAAGCCGGAGGCAACGGCCCGGAAAGCTCCGTCCTTAAAGGCCACCACGAAGGAAGAAAGCTTTTCCTCCTGTATATTGGTGACGAATATTTCGGCTTGGCCATCTTGGTCTACATCAGCCACATCGACGGCCAAATACTGGTCAAGCTTCCCGCCTTCTCTCTTCCAGAGGAGCTTAAATTCTTTCTCCCAGCGGTAGATATACAGGTTTTTTTCGCCAATGAGGACGACCTCGTTCCGTCCATCGCCATCTACATCGCCGACGGCCATTCCCCTAATCTGGAAAGGAAACGGTTGGCTCTGCCAGAATTCACCGCCAGAAACGCCTCTTCCCATCTTGATCGACCCGGAGACCGCCGGTATAGTCGGAAAGCCCCCTATTTCCTTCGCAGCCTCCGCTGGTCTTTCCGCCACCTGGGGTTTCAAGGAATAGCCGAGAATTTTTTCGTCAATCTTCCGGGCCAAGTCATCCACCCGAGCAATGATTTCTTCCATCTTTTTCGCCTGGACAAAAACTGAAGATCCGGGATCTTCTTTCTTAACCTCGACCACCTTCAGGTCAAGGCTGGCGCTATCTCCTAATTTCGTCAGGCTGCCAAAGACTACAAAATCAGCTTCCAGCATATGGCCGAGCTTTCTGGCGTTCTCCAAATTCATTTCCCCAGAAACCTGATCGTAAGCTTTTTTGACTGGACCTTTTTCCAAGACGGCCACCCGACCTTCGAGCTCGACCCGGGAAGAAATCATATCAACAAGCCCCTCTTGCATGAACTCGAGGTTTTCCGGGCTGTGAATTTTCACTGGCAGGATGGCTACCTTATGGGGAAGCTTTGCTTTGGGAGAAGTTTGCCGTTCGGCAGGAGATTGGGCGAAGGCGAAGGAAACTAAAAAAATCATTCCCAAAATAAATATTAATAATTTCAAAGAGCTCCGTCTTCCCCGGTCATGCCGGGATGAAAAAAAGGACTGCTCTGTTTTTAAGCCAATAAATTTCTTAAAAAGCAAAATAAACTCACTTCTTGGTAAAATTGAGCAAATTTAATGCCACTTTTTATTTTTTCTTCAGACCCTGAAGACCTTCAATCCCTTTTACAACCCTGCCAGCATTTCAAGAAATTATAATTATTACAAGCAATTGATATCCTGGAGGAAGTAGGAAATTAAAACTTCGAACAGGGCAAGTTACCTGTCCCGCTTAGTCCTTTCCTGACTGCTGATAAATAAACCTGAAAATATAAAATCACTAAAAGTCTATTCTTTTTGTATCAAAAAGACCACAACGGTCTTAAAATGGGTTGGTATTTATGCAACAAAAATAAAAATAGGCCATAGGCAAGAGGCAATAGGCAATAGAAGAAAAAAACTAAAGATGAAAAATATAAATAATGTCTTTGATTTTATCGATAACGTTTTGCCTCTACCCTAACGGCGGTATTTTTACCTATAGCCTATAGCCTATTGCCCATAGCCTGTTTTTATTGCCTCTTGCCTATTTTTTATGGTTTTTGACTTCCTTTCCGGGAAGCCGGACGCTTAGAACCGGGCAAGAAGCTTTCCGTACTACCTTTTCTGCAGTGCTTCCAAAGAGAACATAATCAAGCCCTGTACGGCCGTGCGTTCCAACAACGATCAATTCCACTTCTTTTTCTTTGGCTGTCCGAATGATCTCGACAAAAGGGGTCCCGTTAATGATCATGCTTTCATAATTTTTAAATCCTTTCAGTTCGACTTCACAAAGGTTCTTCATCTCCTTTTCGCTAACGTCGGAGATATTACGGTTGAACTTATCCATGGCATCGAAAGAGATTTCGGCATACATTCCCAGCGGGTAACTGGGTTGCTGGATGATGTGCAAAATATAAAGTTTGGCGTCATATTTTTGGGCAAAAGAGAGGGCATAGGTCAGGGCCCACTTTGAATTTTCCGAAAAGTCTGTGGCATAAAGAATTTTTTTGATCTCAGCCATGGTCTGAACCCCCTTTCAAAAAAATAACCTTCCCGCAACTTCCTCCACCAACCGACTTTACCCCGTTAGAAATAATGCTCCGCTGCTCTGCAGCGGGGTTAGGTTTTAGAATAATTCCGGCGGGGTTTAATGCCCCGCTGGAATTTCTAACGGGGTTTACTCCCATGAAGAAGAGAATGGGGAATTTGCCTCAGCGCTTTCTCTCGCGCCGCGCCCCTGCATAACAAATTTTTCTGAATGTCCATATGTTAACCTCTATTTAGAATTTGTCAAGGTAGAAATTTGCTCATATCTATTTGAAAAATCCATCATGATGAAAAAAGATTGATATATTCCCTATTTGTCCTCCTCTTACAAGATGCAATTTTTTATATGTGGAATTCCATCTTCTTCCCTTGCTCCAAGGCCTGGAGGTTTGTTTCCAACCTTTTGCCGTTGAAATTTTTGGAGAGGGTTTGGCGAAACTCTTCCATGCTGAGAGGGAGAAGGTTCACTTGCAGGAGGGCTCCGATCATGATCATATTCCCCAGAATAGGCGAACCCATTTCCATAGCCTGGTCAGTGGCAGAGACATAATAGACTTTCCGAGAAAGAGTCTCGAGGGATTTTTCAATCTCGGCGAATTCCGGATACGCTTCCTTACCCGAAATTACATCCACCGGATAGATGGGGCGGGTATTAACGATGACCACTGTTTCAGGGTTCCCGTAATGAGTAAGGACCCGCAGGGCTTCCACGGGCTCCAACGCCACTATTATGTCGGCTTTCCCCTTGGGAATCAAAGGGCTCTGCTGCTTTTTCGAGGAAATGCGGATGTGACTCATAACCGAACCTCCCCGTTGGGAGGCGCCGTAGGTTTCACCGATGGTTGTAAAATATCCTTTGTGGACGAAGGCCTGGCCAATCAGCTGCGAAGAAAGAACATTCCCCTGCCCCCCCACGCCGGTAATGATGAGATTGTAGAAGTTTTTTTCCGGGTTCACTTACCTGATCTCCTCTTTTATGATCGCCTTTTCAGGACAAATATCCGCGCAAACGCCACAACCAACGCAGATGACCTCATCGATCCTGGCTTGGGCCAATTTTTTATCCCACATCAGGCCCGGGCATTTAAAAACCCGGGTACATAATCGATCGCAACCGCAATCATCGCCGATACAAATTTCCGGATTGACTCTAACCTGGTAGGGAAGTTTTTCTTCCTTCCCCTTCAGCATCTGACATTGGCGGCGCATGATGACCACTTTAGCGCCTACCGGGTCTTCGAGGGCTTGCAACATTTTTTGTTTGGTTCCTTCCAGATCGAAAGGGTCCGTAACCGACACCTTGGCCCCAAAGGAACGGCAGACCGCTTCGATGTCTACGGGGGCAACCTCTTCCCCCATGGCATTCCTTCCCACTCCCGGGTGGGGCTGGAATCCGGTCATGGCCGTTGTGCTGTTATCGAGAATGACCATCACCAGGTTCGACTTGTTGTAACAGGCATTGACCAGAGGGGGCATGGCCGCATGGAAAAAAGTTGAATCTCCGCACATGGCCACCACGGGCTGGTCGAAACCAAAGCTGGCCAGCTTCCCAAAACCACTGGCCAGACCTGTTCCCGTCCCCATCGCCCCCCCCGTCTTTAAAAGATAATAACCCGCCGGCCCCCGTCCCAGGGCATAACATCCGATGTCGTAAGTGGCGAAACCCTGCCGGTTGTCCAGCTGAAGGGCGTTCTTGATGGACCAGTAGGAAGCCCGGTGGGGGCAGCCCGGACAAAATCCCAGAGCCCGGCTGGGAAGCATCTTCTCGGCCACCTCGGCAGCCTGAGCTTCGTACCGCGGGCTGCGGGCTTGATACCGCACCTGAAAAATCTTCCCCAAGGCATCGATGACCCGATCGGCATTCATCTCCCCAAAAAAAGGAATATGTTGGGACCTTTTGCCGAAGAAGGTCTTAGGGCCGATTTGACCGGAGAAATCAGCTGCCAGCTCTTTGACGTTACCTTCCAAAAAGGAATCCACTTCTTCGACAAATAAAACTTTTGGGGTTTTTTCAAGCTTTTCGATGATCATTGTCGTTGGCAGAGGCCAGGTGGTCCCGATCTTGAGAACCCCTACGGCGTCCTCCAACCCGAGCAACTCCAATGCTTCCTGGCTATACAACCAGCCACTCCCACAGGTGATGATGAGAGCCTTGGGTCGCTCCGGGCCTATATATTGGTTGAAGGGAGAGGCTGCAAAAATTTCCTCGAGACGAATCAGGTTACGGTGGAGCTGGTCGTGTTTTTGGTAAACCGGATGGGTATTTCTCTGCCTCGTTTTATCAAACCAGGCCTTGCGTCCGTCAGGGGAAGGCAGCGGCCCCAAAGTTACGTTTCCCCGGGCATGAGAAGTACGGGTGACACCTCTCATCAGGCAAACAATACCCATTTCTTCCGAAAGGGCAAAGGCCCATTTGGTCATCTCTTTCGCTTCCTGAGAGGTGGAGGGTTCAAGAAGAGGAAGATCGGCTAATTTGGCAAAAGGTCTGGAATCCTGTTCGGTGCTGCTCGAATGGGCCGAAGGATCGTCACAGGTCACCAGAAGAAGGCCTGCTTCAATGCCGATAAGGTTCAGGCTCAGCAAATAATCGGAAGCGACGTTCAATCCGTTCTGCTTCATAGCACAAAGCGCCCGCAATCCAGAAAAGCTTGCGGCGGAAGCAACCTCCAAGGCGACCTTTTCGTTAATCGACCATTCCACGTAAAGTCCCATAGGCTTGGCTACGGAGGCCAGATTCTCGATAATGTCGGTGGAAGGTGTTCCGGGATAAGCAGTGCACACCTTGACCCCGGCTTCTAAAGCCCCTCTGGCAATGGCTTCGTTGCCCATGAGTAAAAGTTCTTTTCCGGGTGCGTCCAGAGCGATGATGGACATGATCAAAATTCCTTCCCCTATTCCATTTTTCCAGTATTCCGGTTACCCCATAAGCGTTCGTAATACGGGGTCCTGACCATCCAAATATAAGAGATCCTTCGAGCTGCCGCTCCGCTGAACCAGATTCTGGATGGCTGCCCTTTTTTTATTCACGGAAGCTTTTTGCAGTTTTTCCCAATTCCCTTCCGGTAGGTCGCGAAATTCCAGAAGGCCGCGAGAGCGGGCAAGAGCGATAAGCTCCTGGCCCATCTGAGTTCGGACAATCACCTGATTCCAACCCCGGGCCACCTCCCAGCCTTCTGGTAAGCGTGCCGAACCGACCGATACATCGCTGAATTCGGCTGTCAGGTCGTAACAGTATTGGCAGGCCTTTCTGACGCTTGGCAAAACCTCATCCAGGGAAATCTCGATGATTCCGTTTTGGGTATGGACTTCCATGGAATGATGCTTGCTGGGAGGAATGTCCAAGCCGACAATTGAATTTTTCCCCATCTTTCCCTGCAACAAACTTTTCAGTTCACGCCAGGAAAGAGCCCAGCCACAGAACAGGCCTATAACAAGATGCAATTTATCGATGTTGCTGTCTTTTGAGGGCAAAGGTTTAAGGCGCATCTTGGCCAAGGCCAGTGCTTGGCAGGGAGTGGCAACCACTCCGATCTTCTCCAATCCACTTTTGGCCGCCTGGTTGAACGTCGCCACGTTGGGAGAAACCACAAATTTGCTCCTGGCCCGCCTGACCAAATCCGAGGGTGTTTTGGCTACAACTCCTGCGGGTAAAAAGGTTCCCCCCTCTTCGGCGACGACAGCCGCATCGATCAAACCTTCCTGGAGAGCCAAAGCAAGAAGGGTGGTAACCGTCCCGCCGTGCTGAGCCGATCGCCGCACCTGGGGATCGGCTGCGCGGGTCATATAGAGTCCCTTGAAGGGTCCCAGCTCTGGAGTGAATTCATCAATGTTGAACAAGTTTTGCCGCAGGGCCTGTAAATCTGTATAAGTTCGGGGGCAAAAGGCATAGCATCGACCCTCTTCCCGATCGCAAGTGTCTATGAGAATCGGGTTGTCCTGATAAGAAGTATGATAAGGGCAAAGGTTTGTGCAAGCTCCGCAGTTCGTGCAAAGACCCGCATCCAGGACTTTCTCCCGCAATCCTTTTTGCCCTTTGTGCTGACTTTTGATTTCCATCCGCATTCCCTCTGGGCCGCTTTTCATTTCCTGAAACAGCCATGGCCTTTTTCAGTATTTATGCTTGATTCATACTTTATAGAATCATGAAAGTCAAGGAAAAGAATCACCCTCCCGCCCGGTTAATGAGTGAGGATTTATGTTTCCAAAAAAAATGAGGAGTGGCACCCATTAAGTATTGACGCGAAAAAATTTTTAGAGCAGATTAGGATTTAACTTTCCCTTTTG
>JAURYC010000138.1 GCA_030654105.1 Deltaproteobacteria bacterium | reverse complement strand
TTTGAAATTACTCACGTAGCAGAGGTCATCAGGGATTTTCCCGGCCTTGTCGATCTCCTCCAGCAGGCACTTGATCGTGGTGTTGCGACCGGTTCCTAACAACCCTACTATAAAAATGTTGTAACCCAGGCTGTCCATCTCCAACCCCAAGCGGATGGCTTTCAAGGCCCTCTCCTGGCCGATAATTTCCGTGCAAGCCGGGATTTCGCTCGTATCCTCGAACGGAAGTGACTCGGGCGGGCACCGCCACCTTAATTTCTCCACCGGAACCTCTTTATATTTAAGTTCTAACCCCATTGCCTACCTCCTTGAGGGCATGGAATAAAAGCAGTGTCAGTGTGAGTGTCAGTCAAGAATAAGGAGGAAAAAGATTAGACGTCAAAAAAAGTGGGGCCGAAGCCCCACTCTTAAAGCACATTGATAGACCGCTTCTTCAGATAAAAAGGCGGTCGGCTAATTTGCGTAGCATAACCGGCCCCTGGATTTCCGTATCAAAAAGAGGAACGATGGAGCGCACCCTATCGCCAAAGGTCTGCCAGATTTCCTCCATATGTTCATCCTGCATCTTCACCCGGTTGCGCACGAATTCCGGTGATTCGGGTTTGACCATCTCTTTCTGGATCAGGCCATTGACGATCACCCCCCCCACGGGGATTCCGAAATCATGGAACCACTGGATGAACCGGTTAATGACGGCGATGGGCAGGCTTTCCGGCAGAGTAACGAAAAAGAAAGAAGTGATCTGCGGGTCGGTCAGGAGCACTTTGGCGTTAGCCATCCGGTCCTTGAACTGCAACAGGTAGTCCATCAAAGGATCTTTTTCTTCCTTCTTGGTGTAGGAAAGGGCTTTGCGCAAAACCCCGGCCTCCCCCCGGCTCTTGAGCATCTTATCTACCCAGAGGGAGTAAACCTTGGACATACCCAGCAGCCGCCGGGCATTGGCGGTGGGGGCCGTGTCAAAGACATAGATCTCGTATTCGTCCTTGAACATCAGGTCGATCATGTTCTCAAACATGGCTGACTCTTCAAAAGCCGGGTTCATGGTGGCGGACTCGACGAATTCCTCGGCCTTGATGGTAATGTCGGCGAATTTGAGAAACCAGGCGATCTTTTCCCGGATCTCCTTTTTGGAGCGCTCGATAGAGTCTTTGGTGTCGATTTCGAAAGCAAAGCAATGTTTCTCGTCGCAGATCAACACCGGTTTGCCAAAGACATCCTGATTCAGCAGGTTGCTCAGGCTGTGGACCGGGTTGGTGGAAGCCAGAAGGGTTTTCTTCCCTTGTTTCGCGAACCATAGAGCCGCAGCCCCGGCCATGATGGTCTTGCCCACCCCTCCTTTGCCGCCGAAAAAGACGTATTTGAGCTTGGGGTGTGCTTTCATATAATCGGTCATGTTCATGGTAATTCCGCTCATGGTTTACCTCCATTGCCGAACATGGCTTGGGCCATCTTCTCGATCATCTCCAGACCGGTTACATCCCGTTCCATCTCGGGAACCGAAGCTAAAATCTCGTTCTTGAAAGTCTCATCGATCAACTTCAGGTATTTCTCCTGCATGGTGATCCGGTTGCGCAGATACTCGGGGATGTCCTGGTTCTTCAGTTCTGGGGGAAGGACCCGGTTGATGATGTACCCGCTCAAGGGGACATCAAATTTGGCGAAGAGCCCTGCGGCCTTCTGGGTGTCTTTGATGATCATCTCCTCCGGTACGATGACAAAGAAGAAGGCCGTCTTCTGTTTGTCCGTGAGGATGCTCGATGATTTGTTGATCCGGTCTTTGATCCACAGCAACTCGGTGAGGATCTTGTCCTCCTCCGTTTCCTTTTCCCTCTTCACGATGGCCACTACCTGATCGTACTCGGCCATATCCCCCCGGAGGTGAGTAATTTTATCGATCCAGGCGTCATACACCGAGGCCATGGAGAGGTAGTAGAGCGCATGACCCAGGGGGACGAGATCGTAGATATAGTAGTCATAGCCGCCTTTGACCACGATGTCCACGACTGCATCAAAGATTGCGCTCTCTTCCATCGCCGGCTCTGCTGCCGCGGCCTGGATGTAGCTATCGATTTCTTCGGGAACTTTCGCCAGCCCGTACATGTCCAGGATCTTCTTACGAATCTCCTCCTGGTATTCCTTGATCCGGCGATCCGCATCAATCTCCTGGGCGTAGAGATTGGGCATGATCTCCACTGCCCCCTTGCCGAAGATATCCCGCTTAAAGATGTCGCTCAAGGATGCTTGAGGGTCTACGGAAAAGACCAGAACCTTATGCCCCCGCTTGGCCAGGTAATAGGCTGTGGCCGCGGAAAAAGTGGTCTTTCCCAACCCTCCCTTTCCCCCGAACATGATGTACCGCCGGTCCGGAAACTTTTCAAAAATATCTGTGAGTGGAATGGCACACCTCCCTTAGGTCTGGGCTAAGCGCATAGAGCAGAGCGCATAGCGTTTAACTGCAATTGGGGGCACCTTTCATCCAAACAGGGATGAGAGACGGGCCCTCCCGATTTTTCAGGCCAGAGCGTCTGTAAGATCCCGCTCCCGCAGCATCCTTCGTTTCCAGGTGGCAATCTGCGGGACGACGTAAGGTAAAATGCGTAACGAATAATAAGGTGGCAGGATGGGCACCCCCAATAAGTCGCCCATGGTGATCAGGATGAAGAGGTGCTCCATGCTTCCTCGCGTTTTCAGGGCGAATCGGGCGGTATCATGGGCAGCCATTCCGTAGATCATTTCTTTGGCTGCCTTTCCAAACCTTTTTAAAAACCCGCCTTTTTGTTCTTCCTGTTTCTCTTCTTCTTTGGCCATTGTGTCCCTCCAGTATTCAGGACTTTTAAAAAATGGGTTTCCCCCTACCTTCTTTCTTTTAGTTCGGTTGCAATTATAATCTAAAACCGCCTAATGTCAAATAAAAAAACATTTTTATTGACATTTTTTTCTATTTGTGCAAAATTTGGACAAAATCTAATAACTGAGCTTCTTGCAAAAGTCCGTAATTTACCCTTCGACAGGCTCAGGGTGACCGGGCTTAGGTTGAAATTATTTAGTTTTTCCGTTCGTGGTGAGCTTGTCGAACCACAAAAAAATACTTTTGCAAGAGCCTCGATTGTTATCGGATTTAGGTATCCCTTATTTCCCAGTCATTGTACAAGTCCAATTCGGATAATTATCACCTTTGCCTTTGTTATTTCGCCAATGGAGGGGTTGAAGATTGCTGAGGTGATCTACCCCGCCTTTAGACACTGGGATGGTATGATCAATTTCCCACCCATAATCCCCAGTCATTCCATAGGCGACTTTTGCGATCCAAGCACTACATTGATCTTTTCGGTACAGGGATGAATCATATCCGGAGATGATTTCACCTTTATTCCAGACGGTATTAATGATCGCCTGATCAAAAACATCTCCCATGACTTTGGTATTAAGATTCCTTACCATAGTACCCCCCCTCTTCAAAAAGGAGCACATATTGTATAGTAAATTAATTTACTAAAATATGTAGTCTTTGTCAAAGACATTATCAAGATGTTTTCTTGTCTTGTCAGATATCGACATGATCTATCTCATGCCCAACACAAAGCTAAGCGGCGCGAGTCTTTGAGCGTCTGCTTGAGCGCCTTGTTAGGCGTTGCGTGGAGCGAGTAAGATCAAGGAGTGATCTCAATGCATCATTTACCGCGGCTGAATTGCCGAAAGCCTTGGCTACGTCTGGCTCAAGGACAACTACGTTAGCCCCTTCCTCCAAAAGCCGTTTGAAGTACTTGCCACGAACAGCTTTAGAGTAGTCAAAGTTGTATTCTGGGCGTAAATCCTCCGCAATATTTGTCGATTTAGTTTTCATGTCGTTTCCTTTCCTGTGCGGTTGCAGGACGCGCACTGATAATTCGTATTGCATTCCCTCTTTCCGTGTGTGAGACAACAAACATGCGCCCGTGAGATGAGAAGCCAATAGTGATTAATCTATGCTCATCAATTGAGTGATCTGGATCATCGAAGGTTGCCGATAAAGGATCATAAAACACGGTAACGGCTTCGTCAAAAGAAACCCCGTGCTTTCTTATATTTCGTTTCTCTTTTTCCCGGTCCCATTCGAATTGCATAACGGCATTTCACATTTATTTTTGTTTTTACACCTAACGGCTCAAACGATTTTGTTCGGCCGCGCGAATCAGCGCGCGGCCGAACGGCCGGCGTCACCCGCGCCCGCTTGCGGGCGTCGGGTGCATGCTGAGGTTAGGAGATCTATTCAACTGGTGCTCTGGGCGCGACCGAGGCGCCCTCAACGCGGTGCCGCTCGAGCGCCTGGGCGACGAATCCGGAGGCCTTCATCTCCTCGACGAACTCGCGGAGGTATTTCGCGCCTGCTTCGCGGCCCCTGGGCGTTCCCATCGCCTGATTGATCACCATGAACCGACCTTCGAGCAGGCGCAATCCGGGAATGCGCCGAGCATCGGCCTCGAGCTGCTGCTTTACGCCGGCGGCGACTTCGAGCTTTTGCGCCACGAACATGTCGGTGACGGCCGGAGAGGTGGGTGCCCGGACGATCTTCGCGTGCTTCAGGTTGCGCGAGAGGAACAGATCGTAGGCGCTTCCGGCCCCGGCGGCGACCCGCACGCCCTCGCGATCGACATCCGCGTTGCTGCGAATCGGAGAGCCCTGCGGCACGAGGTAGGCGCCTTCGATCACGACATAGGGCGCGGTGTAGCTGATGTCGACCGCGCGCGCCGGGTCGATCGCGACATAGGCGACGTCCCAGGCCCCGGACTTGAGCCCCTCCACCACCTTTCCGGCGGCATCGTAGGTGACGAACTGGACCGGAACGCCGAGGCGCCGCGCGAGCTCCCGGGAGAGGTCGACCGAAACGCCCCGCGGCTCGCCGGTGGACGGATCCCTCGCCGCGAGGATCGGGTTCCCGAAGTTGATCGCGGCACGCAGTTTGCCCGTGGGGGCGAGGTCAGAACGTGCAGCAGGGGGAACCTGAGATGTAGTTGCGCACGACGCGAGCAAGATCAGACCGACAAACCCGATCGCGATTCTGAACATGGTTGACCTCCTAACAGATATTAGGCTCCAATCGCAATTCATTATTCATCCTATATCGACGAAAGTATGGAAGCTAAGATCTTCCCTTCAACATTTTCCTCATAATCGAGGATAGGCCCACAGCTCCAGTGCGGATAAGCAAATGCGCGTGTTGGTCAGGAAGCTCCAGGCATAAAGGCGCGCCCCGGTTTTCGGCAACACTTCCGAGAATCGCCTTATCAGATCTTCTCGGTCCGCATCTGATAAAAATATCTTCCTTCTTTCCAGCCCTCTTACCATGACATGATGAAGAGCCCCTTCAGTGTCTAGTCTCGGCCTTCGCGGCATAAGGGTCAAATTACCAGAACCTTCCGATTATTCAACGGAAATATCGGAGCTACGTTATATATAGAAACAAGGAGAGGACACACTCCAAAGGGTGACATAGAAAAAAATACTTTTGTATGTTACCAGATATTTTCAAAAAAGAAACCTCCTGTTAGAGATAAGAGTATGTTCCACCAAACTCAAATTCTAAAGCAGGAGGTTTCTCATGAACGAAGAAGATCGTACCAGACTGG
>JAURYC010000137.1 GCA_030654105.1 Deltaproteobacteria bacterium | reverse complement strand
CGGAGCTCGGACGGGAGGGTGATGAAAGAGGGCGCACCGGCGGGAAAAAGATCTGTTGCGGAGCCGTGCTTGCCTTCCGCCAAGGAAGGCGGGATCGAAGGAAGGGAGAGCATTCTCGGCGGCAGCCCCGCCCTGTCCATTGAAAGGATTACCGCCTTGTGCTCCCGAGAGATTCACCCTCCCGTCCGAGCCGGGCAGCCTCTTCCCGGACCCGGCGGGAGAACCTTACCCATCCACCTGCCGATCTTGTCTCCGAAAAGAGAAAGCGGATTGGAAGACTTCGCCCGCTGAAACGGCATAAGCCCGCTCCCGACCATGAAATAACCACTGCCTTATTTGACCAATCCCGCCAAGGGCGGGACCTCCCTGCCCGAACCGGCACCCCAACTGGGAGATAGGGCCAATCTTCAAAACTGGGGGTGGGCGAGCTCGTTTAACCTCGCCGCCCTTCGATTCGGTTCACACAAATAGAAGGTATTTTCAAAACCGAAGGCTTGTAAAATGTCGGAAAGAAAATTGACTTTCTTTTGCCATTTTGTTATATTTTCAGCAAATTTTTAGCTTTTTCGTTCTTCGATGAAAAAAAGAACCCGATTTCTCAACTTGAAAATGGGCAAGAGGATCACCCATCGTCCAAAGCCATGGGCGGCTCTGCCCAAAAAGAAGGCAGCAAAAGGATCGTCTCGATGATGGGAGAAAAAAGGTTCTTCTTTCTCTTTGCCCTGCTTTTGTTTTTGACCACTCTGGCCTGTGCGTCCAAACCCCGAACCAGTGCCCTCTTACTTGATCTCCAAAATCCTCCTCCGGCCGTTCAAGAAGTTTTTGCCAAAGAAGGGATAAGCGACTATTTTCTCTTAAAAGATGGAGGATACTCCCTTCGGCTGGTCTATTTATGCGCCAACCGAATTTATAATTTTGTTGATGAGCCAGAAAAAAACCGTGTTTTAGTAAGCCTTCAGCCCCTCCTCGATACCCAGGTGGAGAAAAAGCTTTCAGCCGATGATCGGAAACGGATATGGGCTTGTTGGGAACAAAAGGTGCGGGAAGAACATTCCCAGGTAGAAGAACTAAAAAAGAACATAATCGAAGAAAGAAAACGGCTTGAAAAAGAAATGGTCGCGGCCTTAAGTGAGCGGGATCGAATTGTGACCGAGATCGAATTTAAAAAGAAGCTCGCGGAACAAAGGAAGCGCCAGATCGAAGAAGAAATGCGCAGGGCTGAGGAAGAACGTCTGCGCAGGATTGAGGAGGACCAACGCAGAAAAATTGAAGAAGAGCGTAAAATCAAAGCTTACAAAGCTGGGGAAAAGGAAAAAGAAGTACCTCCACCGCTTCCACCAAAAGTCACCGAAAGCGGAATTTTTTTAGTTATGAAAGATACCAACGTGTATGAGGCAGCCAAAAATAACTCAAAAATACAAGCCAGAGTTAAAAAATACGATATATTCGATGTCATTAACTCCAAAAGAGACGAAAACGGAATGCCCTGGCATCAGGTTGTTCTGAGCGAGCGGATCATATCCAATAAGGGGAAAAAGATTGGCTGGACACCTGAAGAAAAATCTTTTTGGGTTAAGAACAAATTACTGGCCTGGGTCTATCCTGGCGACCTGCCTAAAATCAATAGTGTCAAACCGTTAAAGTTGAATGTGGAGGAAATTCAATTCACGGGAAAAAAAGCTTCTCCTCCCCATAAACCCCATTTCTACGAAGTCATTTATGAAGTAAATACTGAATATATTGAAAAAATAATCGGTTGGGTGGAGGAGCGGGATGGAATTCGCCGTGCCGATAAAAATATGGATGAAATGATCGATCTCTTGAAAAATCTCCGCAACACCCTCTGGCCCATTAAGATTCAAAATGACATTCTTCGCGGGTTCATCCGCGTGGGGTTCACTCCTGAACAGGTTGTATTAACTTGGGGACGACCGGAACACGTTAATACAACCAGGACCTTAATGGGGATTCACGAACAATGGGTTTACGGAAAGAAACCTTTTCCTAAAGCCTACGTTTATCTTGAGAACGGATTCGTCAAAAACTGGGAATTTTTAAAAAAATAACCTAAAATCAGATTTAGCTGCGGGATCAGTAAAAATTTAGGCCGTTAAATTCAACCGCATCCCAGAAAAACCCTGATTATGCCTAAATCGGGGTGTTTTCTTTCCTAAAAAACTCTACTTCATAAAAAAAATGGGAGGGAACCATGGGTTTAAGAGATTTTACAATCTATGACGCGATCGTCCGGAATGCCCGCCTTTTTGGCAACCGCGAGGCTTGGGTCTTTGATCGTCGCCGGGTTACCTTTCAACAATTCTTGGCGGAAATAAATCGCTTAACCTACGGACTTAAAAAATTAGGCCTTAGCAAAGGAGATCGCCTGGGAGTTCTTTCCCAAAATTGCTACGAGTTCGTCCTCCTTTACGGCGCCGCAGCCAAACTTGGGGCCATCATGCTTCCGATTAACTGGCGTCTCACTCCTCAAGAAATCGAATATATCCTGTCAGACGGACGCCCCCGCGTTTTCTTTGTAGGTCCGGAGTATAAGATGATGGCTAAAGAATTTTCTAAAAAAATGAATTATATCGAATGGTTAATTACTATGGGAGAAAAGGAATCTGGTTTCACGCCTTTTTCCTCCTTCCTGGAAGAAGAAGGTTCAATGGGGGAAGTCGATATCCTTCAAACCGATCCTTATTTAATCATTCACACGGCAGCCGTAGCTGGGAAACCACGGGGAGCTACTTTATCCCAAGGAAATATCATTGCTTCCAATATCCAGCACATTGCTACTGTAGGGATAAGGGAAGAAGACTCCTACCTACACCTTCTTCCTTTGTTTCACATTGCCGACCTGGCTCTGGCTTTTTCGATCATGCATGCCGGAGGAAAAAACGTCATAATGCCAAAATTCGACCCGGAACTTGCCTTGCAACTTATAGAAAAAGAGAGAATTACGACCATTGGCGAATTCCCTCCCATGCTGGGAATGCTCCTTGAGAAATTAGAAGGCAAAAATTATGACATATCTTCCTTAAAACACGTGGCCGGTATCGATCATCCTGCTAACATAGAGAAATTAAAGCAAAAAACGAAGGCTGAATTCTGGATCGGGTTCGGCCAGTCTGAGACCTCCGGCATGGTTACTGTCTGTCCCTATACCGAGAAACCAGGCTCTGCCGGCAAAGAGGGCCCTTTGGTTAAAATAAAATTGGTAGATGAGCATGACCGCGAAGTAGAAGCCGGAAAGCCAGGAGAAATCTGTGTTCGTGGACCCCTGGTTTTTTTGGGATATTGGAACCTTGAGGAAGATAACCGTTACACCTTCCGCGAAGGTTGGCATCACACCGGAGACATCGGGAGGTTAGACGAAAATGGATACCTATGGTACGTGAAAAGGAAAGCCGAAAAGGAACTCATCAAACCCGGAGGAGAGAATGTCTACCCCGCAGAAGTAGAGAAAGTCATCCTGGAGAATCCGGAAGTGGCCGAAGTTTCGGTCATCGGGGTAAGTGACCCAGAATGGGGTGAAGCCATCAAGGCGGTGTGTGTCTTAAAAGGTGGAAGCTCTCTAACCAAACAAGGGTTAATTGACTTCGTGGCCACGCGTATTGCCCGTTTTAAAAAACCAAAATATGTAGAGTTTGTTCCGGCTCTACCCAAATCCCAGGACGGGTCCATTGACCGGGAGAAAGTTAAAGCCGAGTATGGAAAAGTATAAAAGGGAATTGATCGCAGAAGAATTCCGGAAAGAAATGGCGGTCCGGAAAGAAAAAAAGATGAAAAACAAAAAATCAACTTGTCCAGGTAAAAAAAAATATCTCACAGGGAAAAGAATTCTTCCAGAGCCAATTTCTGGAGATACAGATATAGTAAAATTAATAGACAACATGGATGCTTATAATGGCGGAAGATTGAGAGCTGCCTGCCATTTATTAAGAGATAAATATTCCCAAGAGGATGTTACCGTGGGATTAAGCTTGGCAGGTGCATTAACCCCCGCCGGATTAGGGCTTTCCGCAGTAATTCCTCTGATGAATCACGGTTTTGTTGATTGGATAAGCGCGACAGGCGCAAATATGTATCACGATCTGCATTTTGCCTTCAATTTACCGTTGCATCGAGGCAGCCATGTTGTTGATGACGCTGATTTGAGAAAAAAAGGCGTAACCAGAATCTACGATATCCTGTTCGATTATGAAGATGTTTTAATGGAAACGGATAGAAGATTAAGAAGAATACTGGTACGACCTGAATTTCAGAAAGAAATGGGAACCCGGGAATTTTATCATCACCTTGGGAAAGTCATGAATGAATTCGAGGAGAAAAATCATCTGGGAGAGGTAAGTATTATTGCCGCAGCCTACAGAAACGGGATCCCTGTTTTTACATCGTCCCCCGGAGATTCAACCATTGGAATGAATGTAGCCGGTTTAGAGCTTTTAACCGAGGCAGCGGGCCTGCAGCATTTATTTAAGCTGAAAATAAACCCGAGCATTGATGTCAATGATTCAACAGCCATAATATTAAACGCCAAGCGATATGAACATGGAAAAACTGGGGTTATCTTGATCGGCGGTGGCAGCCCGAAAAACTTCATGCTCCAGACCGAGCCGCAAATTCAGGAAGTGCTCATGATCCCGGAAGTAGGTCAGGATTATGATATCAATATAACCGATGCCAGACCAGACACGGGAGGTTTATCAGGGGCCCCGCCAAGCGAAGCAGCAAGCTGGGGCAAGATCGATCCCACAAAATTAGAAGAAACCGTAACGGCTTATCTTGATGTCACCGTGGCCTTTCCACTGATGGTTGCCTATGTGAAGCAGACCACCCGACCCAAAAAGCAAAAAAAATTGTATCACCGAGGACCGGAACTGCATAAAAAGCTGATGAAGTCATATCTTGAAAATAATCGAGAAGTGCAACACCTGAAAAATCTCATTAAAAAGCTGTCTGCTTAAAAATATAGGAAAATAGAAATGAAAGACAAACTTCTTAAATTAGCAGAAGATCACGGAACTCCTTTATTCATACTTGACCACAACAAAATAAAGGAAAATTATCGGATTTTTAAGAAAAACCTGGAACGGGTGCAATGCTATTACGCGGTAAAAGCAAATTCGAATCAGGAGATAATCAAAGATAAAATCACCTGAAACTATCGTGGGAAAGGGGACGATTGGCGAATCCGTTATGGTGAATAGCAGACCATAAGCTATGCACGTTCTGCACGAATGTCCCCCTTTACTACAATTCCCTGACCCCATTTCACCTTTTCTGAGAGTATAAGTTAAAGATCCCGTTCCATCTCAGCCAGACGGGTTTTAGCCATCGCTTGCTGTTTCTTTTTCTGCGCGAGCCACCGGCTGGAAACTTGTAGGGAATGCGTTAGGCTTGTGATATTTCTTCCCAGAGCCTGAAGGGAAGTCCCGCCAATGGCTTTCCTCCGCGAGACGATCAATTTCGGATCCTGGGCCATGGGAATAAATCTTTGCTCCATCTTCAGCCTGAGGCCTTCCTCTTGCAACGACCGCTGTAAGGCGGAAGGAGAGATTTGCTCCCCCCCTTCAGCTTCGGAATATTTCACGGCCTTTTCCACCGCCACTTTGGCCTGCCGAAAAGGTAGTCCCCAGTCTTGAACCAATCTCTCCAAAAGGTCCGGCGCGGTGATAAATCCCTTCTGGCAGAGGACGGCTATTTTATCCTTATGAATACGTAAGGAACCAATGATTTCCCCCATGATCCGGGGGACGGCAAGGCATTCATCAATCAAATCCATAATCAAATATTTGGTCCACTGGGTATCGCGGTTATAGCCCAGAAAGAGGGACCGGCCGATAGACAGTAGGCTGACCAACAGGCCTTGCGCACTTGCCGCTTTCGCCTTGATTACCTCCAAGGGGTCTGGATTGCGCTTTTGCGGCATCATCGAACTTCCCGTGCAGTAGGCGTCATCCAGTCTGAACATGCCAAACTCTCCTGTGCTAAAAAGGATAAGAGTCTGCGCCAGGGAGCTTAAATGATTCATCATGGCGGCAATGGCAAACCCCATTTCCGCTTCCGGTTCCCAACGGTTCTGAATCGGGTCCAGAGAATTGGGGCAAGGGTTGTCGAACCCCAGCAGCTTGGAGGTAAGATTGCGGTCGATGGCGAAACTCGTGCCGTACCCGGTCATGGAACCGAGAGGGTTTTGGTTGAAACGTTCATACCAGTCTTGAAAACGCTGCCCATCCCTGTTCAATGATTCGGCGAAAGAGAGCCATACATGGCCTAAGGTGGTTATTTGAGCGGGTTGATGGTGCGTATAACCGGGGAAAATGGTGCTTCGTTGCTTTTGAGCATGATCGAGGAGGACCTTTATAAGAGAAGTGAGTTCGGACAAAAAGTTTAGAGCGTTGTCCCTAAGGTAAAGGCGCATGTCCAGGGCGATCTGGTCGTTGCGGCTGCGGGCCGTATGGAGTCGCCCGCCAACTTTTAAACCAAATTTTTTAATCAGCCAACTCTCCACGTTGCTGTGCACGTCTTCTTCGGATGGGTCAAGAAAAAATTTCCCTTTCTCCCGGGCATTTTCTATCTCTCCTAAACCTTTGATCAGAACCCTGGCCACAGGCTTCGGTAAAATTTCTTTCCTGGCCAGCATGAGAACATGGGCCCTGCTGCCCCAAATATCATAGGGGACCAATCGCTCATCAGCGGGTGCCATTCCGCGGACATCTCTTCCAGAGGTAAAAACCTCCGCGATAGCCGCGGGCTCTTTGGCCAATCTCTTACCCCAAAGTTTTTTGATTTTCATAAAACAACCTTACTTGGGACGCAGATTTTCGCAGATCCACGCAGAAAAATATCAAGTTAACCCCCCTCACCCCACCCTCTCCCCCGCAATCGGGGGAGAGGGTGGGGTGGGGGAAGGATAAAAAAGGAAATTCCTATTACGATAGAATAGTAGATACCTTTATATGTTGGAAAGTTCTAAATGGAGTAAAAATAGCTTAGGGAGGATCGAATGTCAATAATAATGTCTTTGAATGTCTTTGAACCGCCCCTTAAAAGTAAGGATTTTTATCATTGACAATAAGGGCCTTGCCCACATAAATTGGTAAAGCCCTCGGAGGAAGGCTTTCAGTCGAATAAAAAAGCCAAAACGATATTTTTCCATCTAAAAGCAGAAAGCCGGCACATAATTTCTATAGATGAAAAGGTTTTTCATGGGGGCCCTTAATTTTTCTGGCTACATTTTTGATCTCGACGGCACGATTTATCGAGGAGAAAAGCTCATTCCCGGAGCCCGGGAAACTATCGAAAAATTAAAATCATTGGCCAAAAAAATCGTATATCTTTCCAACAAGCCTTTGCAGACTCGGGAAGATTATGCGGCCAAACTGACCCGCCTGGGTATCCCAACTGAACCTGCAGAAGTGATTAATTCTTCCTTCGTCATGGCCCGCTGGCTCTCCCAGCGGGCACCGGGGGCTACGGTCTTTATCATTGGAGAACTCCCCCTTATCGAAGAGATGACCCGCGGCGGGTTCCACCTTAGCGAGAATCCGGAAGAAGTGCAATATGTTATCGCCTCCTTTGACCGGAGTTTTGATTACCAAAAATTGAACATCGCCCTCCAAGCCATTAAAAAAGGAGCTCATTTCGTGGCCACCAACCCGGACCGCACTTGCCCGGTGGAAGGGGGGGAAATACCGGATTGTGCGGCCATGATCGGGGCCGTAGAAGGGGCGACCGGCAAGAAGGTGGAAGTCGTCGTAGGTAAACCGTCGGACATCATGATTCAGGTCGCTGGGGAGGCTATGGACTTGAACTCCCAGGATTGCCTCCTCGTGGGGGACCGGCTGGAAACGGATATGGTCATGGGGAAAAAGGCGGGGATGGCCACGGCTTTGGTGCTCACAGGGGTCACGACCCGGGAAGCCTTATGGCAATCACCCATGCAACCCGACTATATCTGGGAGAGTGTTGCGGAAATAATAAAATAGCAGTCAGCTGTCAGAAAAAAATAGTATGGCTTAATTGCTGTTAGCTGATTGCTGAGGGCTAATTTATTATGAAAACTGAAGTTGTGGTGATCGGTGGTGGAGCTACGGGAGCGGGAGTTCTCCGCGATCTTGCCCTCAGGGGAATCGATGCCGTTCTCCTGGAGAAGGAAGAGCTCACCAGCGGCACCTCGGGAAGAAACCATGGCCTCTTGCACAGCGGGGCCAGGTATGCGGTGAATGATCCCGATTCGGCCCGGGAGTGCCTTGCCGAAAACAAAATATTAAAAAAGATCGCTTCCCCTTGCATCGAACCGACCGGGGGATTTTTTCTTGCTCTGCCCCAGGACCCTCCGGATTATGCGGATGACCTTCTCAGGGCTTGTGCCAGCCTTGACCTCCCGGCAGAAGAAGTTTCCCCAGCGGAAGTTTTGCAGAAGGAGCCTGCTCTTTCTCCCAAGATAAATAGAGCTATTTATGTACCCGATGCTTCCATAGACCCCTTCCGTTTGATCCGTTCCAATGTGGAGGAGGCCGAACGACTGGGAGCACAATTCTTTCCTCATCGTCGGGTTGTAGCCATCTTCACCGCGGATGGAACCATTCATGGCTTGCAGGCCATTGACGCCAAGACAGGAGAAGAGTTTCGCATTACCTGCCGCTTTATCATCAATGCCGCGGGGGTTTGGGCCGGAAGAGTTGCCCGGATGGCCGGAGCTCCGCTGGATATCCTTTTCTCCAAAGGAAGCCTGGTGGTGTTGAATCGGCGCCTGGTAAATTCCGTAATCAACCGCTGCCGCCCTCCCTCCAACGGCGATATCCTCGTCCCCCATGGGCCAGCCCTGATCATCGGGACAACTTCGCAGACTGTTACCGAAATCGAAGATCCATCCCCGGAGGAAGAGGAAGTGGACCTTCTTCTCTCTGAAGGGGAGACCATTCTTCCGGAGGTCAGTTCTACCAGGGCCATCCGGGCCTACGCTGGCGTCAGGCCGCTAATGGGAGCCCGGGAGGCAGGCGAAGATAGTCGGAAGATCAGTCGTGATTTCCTTCTGCTGGACCACGGAGAAGCTGACCAGATCAAGGGGCTGTTTTCGATCGTCGGGGGCAAGCTGACCACCTACCGCCTGATGGCTGAACGGACTGTGGATGTAATCGTCAAAGCAATGGGAAGGAAAACTTCTTGCACCACCGCGGAAAAACCCCTGCCTTTTCCGGAGGAATATACCTTCCATGATTTAGGGTCAAAACTCCGGAAGATTGGACTTCCACAATCTTTCCAGGAAACTGGGGAGATTCTTTGCGAGTGCGAACTCGTATCCAGAGGAGAAATTGTCCAGGAGATCCGGAATCAACCTTATCCCAGTTTGAAAGAAATCCAGGAAAGAACAAGGGCCGGTATGGGTCCCTGTCAGGGTGGATTTTGCTCTCCCCGTTTGACTGCGCTATTATCAGAAGGAGGAAAAATCCCTCCGGGAACGTCCCTCCCCATCTTAAAACGCTTCCTGGAAGAACGTTGGAAAGGAACCCGACCTGTGATGTGGGGACCTCAGCTTAGAGAAGAACAGTTAATCCAGGCTTTGTATACCGAGCTCTTTAACCTGGACCATTTTTAATTATGTTTTACGATGTTATTGTCATTGGTGCTGGGCTGGCAGGGCTCATGGCTGCAGAGGCTGCCCAAAGCCAGGGAGCCCGTGTTTTGGTTTTAGCTCGAGGCATGGGCTCATTACCCTTGACCACTGGATGTATCGACGGCCTGGGATATTTCCCGAGGACCACAAATATTCCTCTTTCCTCTCCTCTAAGTGCTTTACCCCAACTGAAGGAGGACCATCCTTATCATCCCTATGCCATTGTAGGCCAGGAAAAGATCATGCTCGCGATGGCCCATTTCCAGGAACTTGGTCAGGTTATCGGGTTGCCCTATTCTGGAACTTTTGCTTCTACCCTGCTGATTCCCACCCCGCTGGGCACGTACCATCCGACCTGTTTGGTTCCGGAAACGATGAACCAAGGAAACCTTTCTATTCCTGGCCCTGTTCTCCTCCTCGGTTTTAGGGGCCTTAAAGACTTCTTTCCATTTTTAGCCGCTGAAAATCTAAATATTTTGCATTCTCAGGGGAAAATCGCCTCCTCTTTTAGGGCTGAGGTCCTGGAAAAGTTGGATCTGGGTGGAAAAGCGATGAACGGACTTAACCTGGCCAGGGCTTTTGACGGCGAAGATTTCCGCAATGCGTTCATAAAAATTGTCCGACCCCTTCTAAAATCAGGTGATAGGCTGGCCCTCCCGGCTGTCTTGGGTTTTCATTCTCCGGGTCAGGTTCTGGCGGACTTGAAAAAAAAGCTTCAGGCCAACGTCTTTGAAATTCCCATGCCCCCTCCTTCAGTTCCCGGCATCCGCCTTTTCCGTAAGCTGCAAATATACCTTCAAGGAAAAGGCGTGCGCATTATTTTGGGGCTTTCAACGTTAGACCCCCGCAAAGAGTCCAAACGCCTTCTCGGCTTTGCCCTCGGCTTTTCCAAGAAAAGCCCGATTTACAAGGCTTCGGCCATTGTTCTGGCTACCGGAAAATTTGTCGGGGGGGGGCTTGATTCGGACCGGGGAAGAATTTTTGAGACGCTTCTCGATCTTCCTATAAAATATCCGAAGAACCGCAGGGAATGGTTCAAGCCCCGCCTCCTGGCTGCTGAAGGCCAACCTTTCAACTGTTTCGGGGTGGAAGTGAATGAAAACCTTCAGCCCGTGGATCCAGAAGGCCGGGTCATCTATTCCAACCTCTTTGCGGCAGGAGCGATCATCGCCCATGGAGATTCCATGTCAGAAAAATCTGGAGGTGGCATAGCCATCTCTACGGGATACCTGGCAGGGAAACTGGCTGCTGGATTTGCCGGCAAAAATAAATTCACCACAGAGAACACAGAGATCACAGAGATGGGATTAAAACCGAAAGATTAAAATGCTAAATAACTATCAAAAAAATGAATTTTTGGATCTTTCCTTTGTGCCCTCGGTGATCTCTGTGGCAAAACATTTCGTTCTATGAAATCCGACATTGATCAGTGTATCAAATGCTCCATCTGCAACGCCTATTGTCCAGTGTTGAAGGCCACAGGCCTTTTTCCAGGCCCTAAACTCGCCGGTCCCGATGCTGAACGTTTCCGCCTTGAGGGAAAAAACATTCCTGCGGAATGGCTCGAATTCTGCGATTACTGCAAAATTTGCGAACGGGTCTGCCCCCATAATGTACCCATTCCAGAGCTGCAGGTTCGTTCCCGCCTAACCTTAGGTAAAACCCAGAAGCCTTCTTTCAGGGACTGGCTCCTTGGCCATGCTTATCTCCTGGAAAAGTTAGGAAGCTGGGGGGCACCCCTTTCTAATTGGATCAATGGGTGGGCTTTTTTCCGCTGGCTTTTGGACCGCGGCCTGGGAATTGATCGCCGGGCAAAAATGCCATCCTTCCATCACCAGACCTTTGCCCAATGGTTCCATTCAAGGAAGCTGGTAAAAGGGAAGCCCCTTGCTTATTTCTACGGCTGCTATACCAATTATATCGAACCTTCCCTGGGGCGGAGCGTAGTAGAAATTCTGGAAAAGAACGGGTTCCAAGTCTTCCTGCCTCAGCAAGAATGTTGTGGGCTTCCCTTGATCAGTAATGGGTTTTTTACTTTGGCCGCCAGAATGGGGGAGAAAAATCTAAAGGCTTTGCAGAAAACGGTCGAAGATGGGGTAGAGATTGTCTTTTCTTCGCCAAGTTGCGGCATGACTTTAAGCCAGGAATATAAAGACATCCTGCACCTCCCAGGGGCATCCGCCGTGGCTGAAAATCTTTATGAAATATCCCAATTCTTGCTCCAATTGCATGAAGATGGCCAACTGAAGACAGACTTTCGGGAAATAAAGGAGACCTATTATTACCATGTCCCCTGTCATCTTCGCGCCTTACAAGTAGGTCTGCCGGCCTTAGAACTGCTCTCCCTCATTCCCGGTCTGAAAGTCATGGAACTCCCTGAAGGGTGTTGTGGTTTGGCGGGAACGTACGGGTTGAAGCGGGAAAAATACGCGGTGGCCCGGGAAGTGGGGGAGGAAATTTTCCAGGTGATCCGCCAATGGAATGTCCAAAAGGTTATTTCAGATTGTGAAGCGTGCCGCATGCAGATTGGGAGTCAAACCGGCGTGCAAACCTTTCATCCTGCGCAGATCCTCCGCCAGGCTTACGGAGAGTAAAATTTTGGAAGCCCACGCTCTGATCATCGTTTTTGGGTTGATTGCCATTATTCTTCTCTTCGAATTCAGCAACGGGCTGAACGACTCGGCCACTCTGGTGGTCACCTCGGTCATCACTGGGGCCATGGAGCCTCGCAAAGTTCTCTTGATCATAGCTTTCTTCGAATTAATCGGGGCATTGTTTTTGGGAACGGCCGTTGCCCACACTTTAGGCAAGGGGATCGTAAGTCCCCAAGACATTTCCCTGGCCGCCATATTCTCCGCTATTATTGGGGCCATTCTATGGAACTTGGGAAATTGGTTTTTTGGAATGCCTTCTAGTTCCTCTCATGCCCTGATTGGCGGACTTATAGGGGCCGTGGCGATGGGCTCCGGTCTTCATATGATCCATTGGGGTAAGGTTTTGGAGGTTTTGGGAATTCTCATCCTCACCCCCGTTTTGGGATTAATTGCCGGTCATTACGTGACCAAAAAAATTCTCGATCTTTTCGAAAATTTCAAACCCACCAAAGCCAACTACCTCCTTAAAAGATTGCAAATTCTGACCTCGATCACCTTAGGCTTGAGTCACGGATCCAACGACGCCCAAAAGGGCATGGGGATTATTAGTCTTGCTCTCATTATCTTCCACAAAATTTCCCCGGAGACGATCAGTAAAATATACCAGCCATTGCCAGGGTATGCTTTCTATGTACCTTTATGGGTCATCCTGGCTTGCTCCCTGGCCCTTGCCTTAGGGGTGAGCTCGGGAGGCTGGCGGATCATGAAAACTCTGGGAACGAAGCTTTATAAGGTGAGGCCTATCCATGGATTCAGTGCCCAAGCTTGTTCTTCGGTAATCATTTACCTCTCCTCTATCTTTGGTTTTCCGGTGAGCACCACCCAGATTGTCTCTTCCTCAATCCTGGGAGCAGGGTCTGCTCAAGGTCTCGGGTCCGTACGTTGGGGGGTTGGCCGACAAATCTTTTTCACCTGGATCATAACCATACCTGGGGCAGCTATCCTATCAGCTTTGATTCTTATCTTTATTAGAAGATGGATATAAAATATTCTGGACAGGTTACGCATCTCAGCCTACAATATCATTCAGGAAATAATCCAAGAAAAGGAATCTGAAATGCCGTGGTTTCGGAAAAAGAAATGTGACTTTTGTGTGCTACTCCACGCTCAAGCCGATAAGGTCCTGGAAGGGCTCGATGCTCTTTACGTTTGGGCTGAAGGAGCTGATGGGGAAAAAAGGGGGAAAGTGAAGGAAATTGAGCAGGAGGCCGATGAACTGCGGCGTATCCTCATTGAGGAACTCAACCAAACCTTCGTTACCCCCTTTGATCGGGAAGATATCTTTTCCCTTTCCCGGGCCATTGATGACGTTATGGATTATGCCGATCGAACCGTGGACGAAATGGAAATTTACGAGGTGAACCCGAATCCTTTCATCGTTGAGATGATTGACATTCTCCGCAAAGCCGCTCGGGAGCTGAAGGATGCCATCCGCTTAATCCAGAAATACCCCAATATTGCTTTAGAGCATGCCACCAAGGCGAAAGCCTACGAGAATGAAATGGAGAAAGCCTATCATCGGGCCCTGGCCAACCTTTTCAAGGGCACCGACACGGTTTACATGCTCAAGATGCGCGAAATCTACCGCCATCTTTCCAATGCCGCCGACCGCGGCGACGAAGCGGCCAACCTGATTGGCGACATCGTCGTCAAAATAACTTGAAGTCTTTACTTCCCGCGTCGTTTCTCTTCCCTGGGAAGATTGCCTGTAAGAATTGGCCCTATTGCCAGCCTTCCCAAGCTGCGGAAAGGAATTTATTTCCTTACCCAATGGCGAATTTTAACGGGGATAAAACAAAGCCGAAAACGGGGGAAATATTTCCCCCAACTTGACATTGAGCCTTAAAATGCTAATATTCATTCAAAAGGAGATTGCCAAGGATTTATGGTTAAAAGAGACTATTACGAAATCCTGGGAGTGCCACGGAATGCCCAGGAGGCCGAGATTAAAAAAGCCTATCGCCAGTTAGCCCTTCAGTATCATCCCGATCGAAACCCAGGAAGTAAGGAGGCCGAGGAAAAGTTCAAAGAAGCTTCAGAGGCCTATGAGGTTCTTCGGGACCCAGAGAAAAGAGACCTCTACGATCGTTATGGCCATGAAGGTATCCGGAAGATGGGATTCTCCGGGTTTACCGGTTTTGAAGACATCCTTACCAGTTTCGGCGATATTTTCGAGGATTTTTTCGGCTTTGGTACAGGGCGTAGCCGATCCGCCGGCCCCCGGAAAGGGCCGGACTTTCGTTACGATTTAACGATTTCCTTTATGGATGCAGCCCTGGGCAAAGAGACGGAATTTGAAATCGAACGCCCTGAATCTTGTAGTACCTGCAAAGGAACGGGTATCCAGCCGGGAACCAAGAAAGAGACTTGCGCCGCTTGTCATGGAAGCGGACAAATTACCCATTCCCAAGGTTTTTTTACCCTTCGCACCACTTGCTCACGCTGCCACGGTCAGGGATTTTTCATTCCCCATCCGTGTTCAGAATGCCGGGGTACCGGGAAGGTCAAAAAATCTAAAAAAATATCCATCAAAATCCCTGCTGGAGTAGATACAGGGAGTCGTGTTAAGGTTTACGGAGAAGGGGGGGAAGGCGAACGGGGCGGGCGGCGGGGGGACCTCTACGTAATATTACATGTAGAACCCCACTCTTTTTTTGAACGCCATGGCGACGATATTCTCTGCCAGATTCCTATTTCTTTCACCCAGGCCGCCCTGGGGGCAGAAATTGAGATTCCCTCTCTGAATGGGTCCAAGAAGCTTTCCATCCCCCCCGGCTCCCAGAGTGGCCATGTCTTCACTTTACGGGGCCAGGGAATTGCTCATTTGGACAGTTTCGGAAGAGGCGACCAGCATATCCATATCTTGGTCAAGGTCCCTACCAAATTGAACAAGCGCCAGAAAGAGCTGCTGAAAGAGTTTGCCTCCTTGGAAGGGAAAGGAGATTGATTCCAACTAAATTTCTTATTTTCGCCCTGCGCTATGCCTTTTGCGCTCTGCACCTTTATCCTTGCAGAAAATCCGGCCTGGTGAATTCCGGCTCGGGATAAGTGTAAAAACCTTTGCCGGTCTTGACCCCCAGTTTTTTGCGGTCGATCATGTCCTTAAGGGCCTGGGGAGGACGATCTTTGGGGTCCTTGGATTCGTTGTAGTAAGACATTTCGATGTCGTAGACCACGTCCAGCCCCACCATGTCCATTATGCCGAATGGGCCCTGGGTCATTTGGGTAAAGACCATCCAGGCCCGGTCGATATCGCGGAAGTCGACGAATCCTCCGGCCCACATGTAAAGGGTCTGTTTCTTAATCGCTCGCCATACGCTGTTGAAACAGAAGCCTAAAATTTCTTTTTTCACCGTCAGGGGAATGCACCCGATGGAACGGATAAATTGTTTTGCCGTTTCGATCACCTCAGGGGAGGTTTTGGCGCCACCCATGACATCAACGATATTTGTGCTGGTGGCCGGTGCATAGAAGTGAATATTGAGGCATTTTTCCGGCCTCTGGGTTGCATTTTCGATCCTGGAGATGGGGATGGAAGAGCTGTTCGTGGCCAGAATTGCCTCGGGGGGAGCCAGGGAATCGATCTGAGCAAATATTTTTCGCTTCAGCTCCAGGTTTTCCGGCACAACCTCGATCACCAGATCTGCTGCTTGCAAAGCTTCACCCATATCTTTGGCCAGCTTGACCTTTTGAGCTGCCTTTTCCCACTCCTCCACAGGCATGGTAGGGCTTTTCCCTAAAAACTTCATCATTCGCCGGATTTTCTGAATGGTCTGCTGAAAAATCTCCGGGTCCTGATCGTAGCCCTTGACATCATATCCATAATGAGCGGCTTGAATGGCAATTTGGGTTCCCAAAGTTCCCAGCCCGACTACGCCAACTTTTTTGATCTGCGTCATGAGATTTTTAATCCTCCTTTATTTTTAGTCGAATTTCTCCCCTCAAACGTAAACCTACTGGCAAAAATAGCATTGCGCTGCCTCAAGCAAGCTCTTTTCCACCGACCATCCAGAAAAAACCCGAGGGAATCGAATTTAGGTCTCCTCATCTCCGGAAAGGTAGGTAGAAATTAGCGGCCTATGGATGACCCTGCGACCATCTGGGGATGGCAAGGGCTGATCGAAGACGATTCTCAAGAACGACCGAAGGACCATATAAGTTGCCCCCCAGAGAATTTCCTCTTCTCCCTCCGCATCATCCACCAAACAGGGAAACTCCCAAGGATTGGGAATCCCATGGGTGATGAGTTCTTGGGGCACTTCCAGTGAGTAAAAAGCATAGCTCTCCGGCAGGAAAAAAGTGCGCAAAGGGATAGTAATGATCTTGTCCACTTCGGGGCTTAGTTTATGTTGCCAAGCGCGCTTCACTCTTCCCACTGCGGGAAAAATGATCCACCGCCGGGATTGGAGGCGGTAGGACTGCAAGGGTCCCAGAAACTCTACGTTGAACGGACTTAAGTGGATCTCCTCCCAACTCTCCCGCAGGGCATTGCCCAGGAAAAAAAGTATTTTTTTATAGACTGATTTTCCTCTTTGCTTGGCTCGTTCGCATGCCAATCCTCTGGCCCACGGGAGAAGCCCAACCTGGAGGATCTCTTGGGATATCCTGTCTAAAACCGGATGAATCCCCCCACCCGGCGCGCAGAGGTCTCCGGCTTGCTGAACCCTCTTGGACCGTTTATTCAGGAGAACCACATATTGACCTGAACGATCCCTGTCTCGCTTCTTTTCCTCAGAAAAATAAAGCGGCAGGAGAACTCCCGCGCCTTCCCAGGGTGTAAGGGAACTCCTCTGTTTTCTGATAAATTCAAGCTGCTCCAAGTAGTCCAGCGGTGCCTGGGCCAAGGCTTCCATTACGTGTTTTGGAAATCTTTCTGGATCGTACAAGACAGACAAGTCCATGGAAAATAGCATAACGAAAGGGGGGGGGAAAGGCAAGAGAATGCAGAATGAAGAATTCAGGATACAGGAGTCAGGAGCCAGAAGTTCTTTTTCATCCGTAGCAGAGCTCAAAGGCGTTGCGAATAACTTCAATCCGCGGGGAGGGAGGAATGAGTTCTATGGCTACTACGTCAAACCTGGCAGGAACGTGATGAAGATTCTTTTGATTCAGATAGGTCAGGGCTACTTTGGAAAGCTGGCGCTGTTTCCTTTCATTCACCGCGGCCGCCGGTCCTCCGAAATCTTTTGTGGCCCGGGTTTTTACCTCGATGAAGACCAGGGTATTTTTGTCCCGGGCGATGATGTCGATCTCTCCCAGGCGGCATTTAAAATTCCGCTCAAGGATCCTGTATTTCAAAGCCTTGAGCTGGGCCAGGGCCAGTTCTTCACCCTTTTTGCCGAGGGAGAGGCGCTCTTGGGTCATAGGAGTGAAAGCTGATAGATCGGCTTGAAGGATTGCCGGTGGAGAGGGCAGCAACCATATTGGCGGATGGCTTGGAGGT
This sequence comes from Deltaproteobacteria bacterium, assembly GCA_030654105.1. Lineage (NCBI taxonomy): Bacteria > Pseudomonadati > Myxococcota > Myxococcia > Deltaproteobacteria bacterium. The sequence continues at coordinate 15,829 of JAURYC010000137.1, read as the reverse complement.
GCTCCCTCGTTCCATAACCCTTATGGCGAGCAAAATTATACTGCGGGTATTCATCATGGTAGGCTAACATCAAGCGGTCACGGGTAACCTTGGCCACAATCGACGCTGCCGCGATGGATTGACATCGTTGGTCCCCCTTAGGAATCGCCCGTTGGGCCAGAGGAAGGGTCAAGGAATGGATGCCATCGATCAAAAGAAAATCTGGAGAGAGAGGAAGGTTTTGAACCGCTTGCTCCATGGCTTTTAAGGAAGCCCGCAGGATGTTCAGGCGGTCGATCTCTCGGGCGTCAACGACCCCGATGCCCACTGCGGCTGCCTGCTGCAGGATGAGCGAAAAAATTTTTTCTCGCTGTTCAGGGGAAAGCTTTTTAGAATCATCGATGCCCGCCATTTTTTTCGTCGGGGCAAGAACCACTGCCGCCGCCACCACCGGGCCAGCCAAGGGTCCCCTTCCGGCCTCATCCAACCCGGCAATGACCCGAAAACCTTGGGCTTGGATCTCTTCCTCAAAAGCCTCCACTCCACACTCCACTTAATGGACTCTCCGTTCTTTGATCCTGGCGGCTTTTCCTTTGAGTTGTCTCAGATAATAGAGTTTGGCGCGGCGAACCTTCCCCCTTTGCACCACCTCGATACGATCGATGGCCGGTGAATGAGTCGGGAAAATCCGTTCCACTCCGATGCCGTAAGAAACTTTACGCACCGTAAAGCTGGACCGGTTGGCTCCCAGCCGCTTGCGGATGACCGTACCTTCAAATATCTGAATCCGTTCTTTTTCGCCCTCTTTGATCTTGACGTGTACTTTCACCGTATCCCCGGGGCGAAAATCGGGGAGGTCCGTACGCATTTGCTCTTTTTCGATTTGTTCCAACCCTCTCATGACAACCTCCAAAAGTCTCGGTCTTTTCCTAGACGGCCGGAGTAAAATCCGGCCCATCGAGAATGGGTCTCGGGTGGGCCGAGAATCAACCTTGGCCTACGATCTGTTCCTGGCTTTTTAATTCCCTTAAAAACGCTTGGTCTTCTTCGGAAAGGCTGGCCAGCTCCAAAAGGTCGGGCCGCCGCAGAAAAGTCCTGCGCAAAGATTCTCTCCGCCGCCAGCGCTCGATCTGGGCATGATGGCCCGAAATCAATACTTCAGGTACAGCCATCCCCCGGTAGACCTGCGGCCGGGTGTACTGGGGATACTCCAAGAGGCCGTGGGAAAAAGAATCTTCCCCAACGGATTGTTCACACCCCAAAAAACCCGGAAGATGACGGCTGACTACATCGATGACCACCAATGCCGGAATCTCCCCACCGGTGAGAATGTAATCCCCGATGGAAATTTCCCGGTCAACCGCGGTCATGCGCACCCGCTCATCCAGCCCCTCATACCGCCCGCAAATCAGAATCCAATGTTTATGGTCACTCATCTCCCTGGCCAATTTTTGGTCCAACCGTTCCCCCTGGGGAGTAAGCAGGACTGATTGGGCTTCCGGCTCTTTCGTTTTTATCTCTTCCACTGCCCGAATGATTGGTTCGGGTTTCATCACCATTCCCGCCCCGCCTCCGTAAGGGTAATCATCCGTCATCCGGTGTTTGTCCTGGGTGAAGTCGCGTAAATTTTTCACCCGAATCTGAATTAAACCTTTATCCAGGGCTTTTTTCAGCAGGCTCTCGGCCAGGGGAGAAGTAAAAATCCCCGGGAAAATGGTCAGGACATCAAAGATCATCTTCGGGCAGCAATCCTTCCAGAGGCCGGATCACCATGGTCTTGCCCTCAAGGTCCACATGGACTACGACTTCATCCGTGGCTGGGATCAAGCATTCCTGATGATTCTTGCGGACGACAAATACATCATTGCTCCCCGTGGGCATGATTTCTTCCAACGTTCCTAAAAAAGTTCCTTCTTCGGTCTTCACTTGCAGGCCACGAAGTTGATACCAGTAAAACTCATCCGCGGGGAGGGCGGGTAAATTTTCTGGCGCTACGTAGACGGAACATCCCACCAATTCTTCTGCTTCTTCGATCCGTTGCACTTCCCGGAAAGCAAGGATCGTCATTTGCCGGTGGGGCCTGGAAGACTCAACCGTCAAAGATTGCTTCATTCCTCTATCGTTTTTCAAATAGACGATGGTACCTACCGGGAAGGCCGCAGCTCCTTCTCCGGAAGCAGCAACTTTTACCTGACCTTTGATCCCCTGCGTCTTGACAACTTGTCCGACCAAAACCAGGGGTTCTTCCGTAGCTGAGGTCACTCGATAATCTCCAAAACAGATCTTTTACGGACTTTGGTCGAGGCCGCGCTTAAAATCGTCCTCATGGCTCGAGCAGTCCGTCCTTGTTTTCCGATCACTTTCCCAAGATCATCTTTAGCGACTTTAAGCGCGATCACCGAGGTTTGCTCTCCTTCTATCTCCGAGACTTCTACCGCCTCCGGGTGATCAACCAGGGCTTTCGCGATGTATGCGATCAGATCTTTCATCTCCATAGAACTTCGCCCCCTTTCCCCATGAATAAAACCCCTCCCTTAGCCTTTCGCAGGTTTTGTGCCACCGAAGATCAACCTTACCGGGGTGATTGCCCAAAGATTCTTTATGCCGGTGATTCCGCGCGTGGTTCGCTTGTTTCGTTGGCCGCTGGAGACGTTCTATCTGCACGGGTGGCTAGTCCGGCCTTCTTCAAGAGGCTCTTTACCGTATTGGTGGGATGAGCGCCTCGTTTCAACCAAGAATCAATCCTTTCCCGGTTTAGGTTGATGGCGGGAGGATTGGGATTCGGGTCGTACGTTCCCACCACCTCGATGAACCTCCCGTCTCGCGGAAAACGCGAATCAGCCACCACCAGCCGGTAAAAAGGCTTTTTCTTAGCCCCCATGCGCGTCAATCGAATCGTTACTGCCATGTTATTCTTTTGCCACCTCCTTCAAGACTTTACTCCTTATGTTCGAAAACCGAATTTTCAGCTCTGCGGCCTCTACCTTCTCGATAGCGAACTCAAGCCACCTTGACTAAGAGAACAGCCCCCTGGGAATTCCTTTCATCCCACCTCGTTTGAATTGCCGGATCATCTTTTTCGCCTGCAGGTACTGCTTGAGCAATTGATTCACATCTTGAACCGTAGTCCCACTACCCTTAGCGATGCGCAAGCGCCGACTGCCGTTTAGAATTTCTGGCGACCGGCGTTCCTCTTTGGTCATGGAGTTAATGATGGCCTCCACCCTGACCAGATCTTTTTCACTTCCCTGCAGGTCTTGGGGAAGCTTGAGTCGACCCACCCCAGGAATCATGGACAAGATCTGTTCAAAGGAGCCCATCTTTTTGATTTGTTGCAACTGCTCCAGGAAATCTTCCAGGGTGAAAGTATCTTTGAGAAGCTTTTTCTCTAATTCCTGGGCTTTTTGGGTGTCAATGGCCTCTTGGGCTTTCTCGATCAGGGAAAGAACATCCCCCATGCCCAGAATGCGCGAGGCCATACGGTCAGGGTGAAAAATCTCTAAAGCATCCAGCTTTTCCCCCACGCCAATAAACTTAACGGGTTTGCCGGTAACAGCCTTAATCGATAAAGCTGCACCCCCTCGGGCATCTCCATCGAGTTTCGTTAAGATCACTCCATTTATATCTAAGGCTTCGTTAAATTTTTGAGCCACATTGACCGCATCCTGGCCGGTCATGGCATCGGCTACCAGTAAAATTTCCCGAGGGGTTAGTTCCCTTCTGATTTCCTTTAATTCTTCCATCAAGGCTTCATCGATGTGCAAGCGCCCCGCTGTATCAATTAGTAACACATCGCCGTTTTCAGCCTCCGCCCAACGAAAAGCTTTTTGACAGATCATGAGCGGAGCCTCTTGAGGATTCGGCTGGAAGACCGGAATGCCCATTTGCTCGCCCAATTTTCTTAACTGTTCAATAGCCGCCGGTCGACGTACATCCGCCGGAACCAGGTGGGGTCGACGCCCTTTGTCCTTCAGGAACTTTCCTAACTTGGCCACGGTAGTCGTCTTACCCGAGCCCTGCAGGCCTACCAACATGATGGGAATGGGGGTCTTGTAGGATAGATTGAGTCCGCTGCTTACTCCCCCCATAAGGGAAGTGAGTTCTTCATGGACGATTTTTATCACCTGCTGAGCTGGCGTGAGGCTTTCTAAAACCTCCTGGCCCACCGCACGAGTGCGGATCCGTTCCATGAATTCCTTGACCACCTTGAAATTCACATCCGCTTCCAAGAGGGCAAGGCGTACTTCTTTTAAGGCTTCGGTGATGTTCTGCTCGTTGAGTTTTCCATGGCCCCGGAGCCTTTTAAAGACCGAATTTAGCTTATTTGTCAGGGAATCGAACATGTATTTTTTCTTCTAGGTCTAAAAGAAACTTAATGAATTAGAATAATAGATAAATTTTTTATAGTCAAGGTGAAAAATAATCTGTGTGGATGTTCTATGATTATGTCAGTGGTTAATTGTTCAGTGATAATGTCACCTCTGGAAGAGGAGGTGACATGGAACAAGAAAGCTCAATAACTAAAAAGAACCAAGAAAAAGTAATTTTACCTTGGATCAAAAAACATTGACCTGCAGTCTCCAGGGCAACGTTTTATGGATATTTTTTTCTAAACAAAAAAGGTTTAAGGTATTTTCCAAATCTTGCCGAAAAGATAATTAAACAAGGGAACGCAACAATTCCGCCGGATGATTCCAATGACCAAGGAAAGAAAAAAACAAACCCACTTCAGAGATAAAGGAATTTTTTCAGTGCTTCCGCAAGATATGGAAAAAATCTATTACGTCCTGAAAATAACCCCGGATGTAAGGGTAGATCGGGTGGCTGCCCTGAAAAAGTTAATTGAAGCCGGGAAGTATCATGTCCCCAGTGATGTCCTGGCTGAAAAAATGATCAAAGAATCCCTCTTGGAACTGAAAAAATAGTCAACCCCTATTCTATACCTTATCCTTTATATTATCCTTCAAATTCGCTATTTTTAAATTGCCCCACCCGAAAATTTTCTTACCCAAAATTTAATCTTAAACGATTTAAATACCTCACGGTCTTTTGTCCTTAATAGGGGGGCATAGGCTTCTCCGATTTATCGTTGCATCCCTTTCCCCTAGTATGGTATAGAAAACTGGATAAATAAAACAATCCACCTCGCTGAAGAATCGATTCCCCTTGAGGGGTAAAAAACGTCCCTCATTCAAGAGAGGAAGTGCCTCGGTGAGGCCAGATAATCTATTGCCATCAAAAAAAAGTTCCATTCATCTTGAGCCAGAAAAACTCCTATCCGCTTTCATAGATAGGTATCGATATTCCACCCTGGGGACCTTCGTGAAAGGGGTCATCCATAACCTAAACGGATCGATCCAGATTTTATCCATGCAAATGGAACTGCTTGAAAGGATGCTAATCAAGGAAGGAAAAAGGATCCCACCGGGTATACAAGATCAGGTGGAACAATGCCTGGAGCAAATCGATAATTTTAAAACGATGGTAGAGGGATTGATTCAAAAAGGGGTCCATGAAGATCAGGATACCCCCCAAATGATTCAACTCAATGACTTATTAGAGGAAGAACTCTCCCTTCTAAAGCATAATTTATTTTTTAAACACCAGGTTCGGTCACAAAAACTATTCTCCGACCCTTTACCCCCCCTCGAGGGATATCATGTGGATTTCAGTCAAGGATTCTTTAACCTAATCCAGAATGCCATTGAGGCCATGGAAAACTCCAGCCGCAAAGAGCTCACCCTGATTACCGAAAAAAAAGATGACCAGATAAAAGTGGTGATCAAAGATACGGGATGTGGATTTTCCGCAGATACGAAACCCAACCTATTTAAACCTTTTTTTACCAATAAAGGAGGAAAACACCAAGGTTTGGGATTATTTATATCCAGAGAGATACTGCGTCGCTATGGCGCATCCTTCGTTTATTCCTCTCAACAGGGTGAAACCATTTTTGAAGTCAGTTTCCCGCTAACACCATCGCGGGGCAAATCCTAAGAAATAGAAATGGGTGACCCCAAATTACACGTACCCCAAATTCACCCGCCGTTAATTTTCCTTCTCCTCCTTGTCTTCTGGCAAAAACTTTTCGATAAAGTGGGTACTGAATATACCCTGCCCAAAAAAGGGGTCATCCATGACCTTGAGATAAAGCGGGATGGTCGTTTTAATGGGTTTTATCGTAAACTCCTCGAGGGCTCTTTTCATGATTTTGATGGCCCCTTCCCTGGTAAGATCATAGGAGATGAGCTTGCAGATTAAGGAATCGTAATACATGGGCAATTCGTAACCTTGGTAAAGATGGGTATCTACCCTGACCCCAAATCCCCCTGGAGGTTGATATTCTTTTATGATTCCAGGAGATGGTAAAAAGGTTTTGTCCGGATCTTCCGCATTGATCCGGCATTCGAGAGCCCACCCTCTCGGTTTTAAATCCTCATAGCAATACCCCAGGCTTTCGCCGGATGATAGCCTGATCTGCTCTTTGATCAGGTCAACTCCGGTCACCAATTCTGTGACCGGGTGCTCGACCTGGATTCGGGCATTGATTTCCATAAAATAAAAACGGCCATCCTGATCCATGAGAAATTCCACAGTGCCCGCGTTAAAATATTTGACCGCTCTGGCGGCCGCAATGGCCATCTCCCCCATCGTCTGGCGCAACGGCGGGGTGAGTCTCGGGGATGGGGATTCCTCGATAAGTTTCTGATAGCGCCTCTGGATGGTACATTCCCGTTCACCAAGATGGATTATGTTTCCCCGCCGATCTGCCAGCACCTGAAATTCAATGTGTCTTGGTTCTGAGATACATTTTTCAATATATACTTCGTCATTTCCAAAGGCGGCTCGGGCTTCCATCTTGGCCACGGAAAACTCTCCGCGCAGGATTTCTTCATTGGCACAAATCCTTATTCCCCGGCCGCCGCCTCCTCCGGATGCTTTGATCATTACTGGGTAGCCAATCTCCTGACTGAATCGCAATGCTTCTTCGAGTTTACCGATCCCTCCCCGGCTGCTGGGAATAACGGGAACCCCGGCATTTTCTACGATATTTTTGGCGTTGATCTTATCGCCGGCTAAAGCCAGGTTTTCAGGGGTAGGGCCGATAAACACAAAACCCTCCCGGGCACAGGCCTGGGCAAATTCCCCATTTTCTGCCAGGTATCCGTAGCCGGGGTGAATGGCCTCAGCTTTTGTGGCTTTAGCAGCATCGAGAATGCTCATAACGTTTAAATAACTCTTGCTGCTTATCGCCGGACCAATGCACCTTCTTTCGTCAGCCAGGCGAACGTGTAAACTATTCTGGTCTGCTTCGGAATAAACAGCCACGGTGTTGATCCCCAAATCTTTGCAGGCTCTTATAATCCTGACGGCAATTTCTCCTCTGTTGGCGATAAGCATCTTTGAGAACATGGATTTTCTTCCTTACGATTGGGCATCGATCACAAACAATACATCATCGTCCTTTACCGGGACTTCATTTTCTTGGACAACTTCTAATATCTTTCCGGAAACCGGGGATTTAATCTTTTGAAAAACTTTCATCGTTTCCAAAAGAGCCAGCACTTGTTTCTTCCCCACCATATCCCCGACTTCGACATAAGGGGGTTGATCCGGAGCGGGTTTTCGATAAAAAATTCCAGACATGGGCGCTCTCACTTCGACTCTTTTGGTGGCACTTGACTGATTACTCATCTCTCTCAACCCCTCCCTCAAGATATCTTGAACATGGATTTCAGCTTCCTTACTTGGTCCAGACGGATCAACCCTTCATCCCTTGTCCACCCTCATTTTTTAGAACCACTTTTGTTTACGAAGGAATGCTGCCTCATTTTGCCAAGCCAGGCGCTCTTCCCGCCCGGACCGGCGTACCACCTGGAATGAAAACGCAACCTTTAAAAATGAGGGTGGGCCAGCCCTTCATCTGCCTTGACACATCATTAATATTCTTCTATATTACAGTGAATTAAAAAAGATAGCCGTCAGTATGCCAGGAAATATATTTAAGATCAAGTAGTTTTAATTAATACCGCTCTAAGTGTGCTTACCGGAAAAAACCGTTTTTCCCAAAGATTAAGGAGAGGATAATTATGGGAAAATGGATGGATGGTTATCTCGCCAAATTTGCCAAACTGCAAAAAGAAAGCCTCGAAGGGGGGGGACAAGAGCGTACCCAGATTCAACAGGGTCTGGGGAAACTCACCGCCAGAGAACGAATCAACCAGCTTGCGGATCCGGGGACCTTTGAAGAGATCGGCTCTCTGGTCCGAGATCATCGTCAACCCTTTGACGGCAAGGATAGGCCGAGCCCATATGATGGAATCATCACCGGTTTTGCCAGAGTCAGTGGCCGTTCGGTGATCCTGTATTCAGTGGACTTTACGGTCATGTCAGGCTCATTGGGCGATCAGGCAGCCTGGAAATTGGCTGATCTGGCTCGGATGGCCGGGCAGATGCAGATGCCCCTGATTGGAATCATCGATTCGGCTGGAGAAAGGCTCAGCTTCAAGGGAGGAGACATCGGCCTCAACGGACTTGCCCAGTTTTTCCGTAATTATTCCCTGATCTCCGGGATTGTCCCCAGAATTTCGCTTGTTTTAGGGCCCTGTATAGGAGTATCTGCGGTTGTGCCTGTACTATCGGATTTTTCGATTATCCATCGCCAGACCGGGTTTCTCTGGTTGGGTGGAGATAAGCACTCTGATGATGCCGGGACAGCCGAGTTCCATATGGAAAAAAGCGGCCAGTGTGACCTGATCGCCGCAAGCGATGAAGATGCCATCGCCCAGGCCAAAAAGCTTTTGAGCTTCCTTCCCCAGAACTGCTGGGAAAAGCCACCGGTAGTGGAGATGGGCGATAACCCGGAAAGAAGAGAAGAAGATCTGCTGGATATCATGCCCGACGATCCCCGGCTTACCTACGACATCCATGAGATTATCGCACGTGTGGTGGACAACGGAGAATTTTTTGAACTGAAGCAAAACTTTGCCAACCATCTGGTTACTGGTTTCTGCCGCTTTGGCAATCAGGTCTGCGGGCTTGTGGCCAATAATCCGGATGAATTGAGCGGGATTCTTGAACCGGATTCCTCAGACAAATACGACCGTTTTATGAATTTCCTGGACGCTTTCAATATTCCCCAGATTAATTTGGTGGACACCACTGCTTTTCCGCCCGGCGACAAATGGGAAAGATTGGGGGTGATCCGTCATGGAGCAAAATTATTACATTCCTATGCCAACATCACTTGCCCTAAGATTACGGTTGTTTTGAGACGCTCCTATGGTGGAGCGAACATTGTGATGGGTTGTTCCGCCATGTTCCCCGATTTCATATATGGGTGGCCGACGACGGAATTTGCCCCCACCGGGCCTGAGACGGTGATCCATGCTGTCTTTCATAAAGAGCTGGCCAAGGCCAAAGAGGAAGGGAGATACGAACAGGTTTATAACTTCCTGTTGAACATCCTGAAAGAACAGTTCAGTGTCCTGACCTTGGGCAAGTTCTGGACGACTTATTATACCGTCCACGAAGTGATTGACCCGCGGGATACTCGCCCCAGAATTATCAAAGCCCTCAGGGCACTGGTCAACAAGCGCGAGGAATTACCCGACAGGAAACGTTCGATCAAACCCGCCTGAACTTTCTCGAGAGGTGCAAAGATGGGTGAGCGCATGAATGAAGCCATCAAAAGGCTCCAGGAGCTTCACCAAAAGAACCTGTTAGGTGGAGGTCTGGAACAGATCGAGAGGCAGCACAGCCGGGGCAAAATGACTGCCCGGGAAAGGATTGATTACCTCATTGACCGGGGCACTTTTCAGGAACTCGGTTCCTGCGTGGGGACGACCGGAACCAGGATTGATGGCAAGAAATCCGAGGCTCCCTGCGACGGTGCCATCATCGGGACGGCCCGGATCGATGGCCGGATCGTGGCTGTCTACGCCAGTGACTTTACTGTGTACGGAGGGTCCATTGGGATCCAGCATTTACAAAAGTGTGCCCAGTTGATTCACCTGGCTGCCCGATGGGGAATCCCCATGGTCTGGCTATTGGATTCTTCCGGAGGGCGGTTGGGTTATCGGGATGTCCCCACCGGAGGATTGGACTGGTACTTTGCCCTCGAGTCCCGGTATTCGGGTTTAATCCCTCAGATCAATGTTTTGATGGGACCCTGTATTGCTGGCCAGGCGTATGCTCCTGCCCTTTGTGATTTTCTGCTCATGAGCAGAGTCTCGGCTAACCTTTGGCTGGGTGGCCCCAGAATGACCGAAGCGGCGACCTCGGAGAAGATCGGAAGGGAGGTTGGAGGCGCGGACTACCATATGGCCTACAGCGGCACCTGTGATGTGGTGGGGAGCGACGATCAAGAGACGATTAAAAAAGCCCGCCAGCTTTTAAGCTATCTACCCTCCAACTACCGAGAAAACCCTCCAAGTAAGAAGCCAACGGATAGTCCGGAGCGCGAGGTAGAAAGTCTCTTCAATATTGTATCCGATCAATATGATCTTACCTATGACATGCACGAGGTCATTAAGGTGCTGGTTGACGATGGGGAATATTTTGAAATTAAAGAGACCTACGCCCCCTATCTCCTCACTTGTTTTGTTCGATTTGACGGGGAAGCTGTTGGGCTAGTGGCCAATAACCCCCAAGAGCCTGGGAGTATTATGAACATTGATTCCTGCGATAAGTATTATCGCTTTCTTCAGGTGCTGGATGCCTATAATATTCCCCTGGTGAATCTTGTGGATACCCCCCCCCTCGTACCCGGAGAAGATCAGGAAGGAAAGGGGCTGCTTCGCCACTTTGGAAAAATACTCGATACTTACGCTACGGCCACAATTCCGAAGATCAGTGTGATCTTGAGGGAAGCCTACGCCGATGCTGGCAGCCTGATTATGGGGGGAGTGAAAGGGTTGGGGGTAGATTTGTGCTACGCCTGGCCGATTGTTAGGCTTGCGGTCCAGGCATCTACCTTCGATTGGCGTCAGGCCGATGGACAGGGAAGCGAAGAAGATGCCAAGGAAGGCTACCTAAACCGCTCCCGGGAAAAGGTGGATGTTTTCGCCGCGGCCAAAAGCTGGACCGCGCAGGTGGTGGATGAAATCATTGAGCCAAAAGATACACGCATAAAAATCATCGAAGCTCTTAAGATCACCAAAAACAAGCGGGAAAAGTTGCCACGAAGGGCGAAATTCCACGGGACACCGCCGACCTGAACGAGGAAGGGTGAGGGGGCCTAGGGAGGGGGAAATGAACCCGAAGCAAAAAGCTGTCATTACCTGTGCTTTAACCGGTGTGCTGACTGATCCCTTGGCTCACCATGTCCCGGTGACCCCAGAAGAGATGGCTGATCACGCTCAACAGGCCTTCCATGCCGGGGCCACGGTCGTCCATTGCCATTTCCGCAATCAAACTCCTGGGAAGGGGCATCTCCCCACCTGGGATTTGGAAGCGGTGGGGAAGATTCTTGCGGCAATCAAAGAGCGGGTTCCGGAGCTCATGATCAATATGAGCACGGGCGTGCCAGGGCCAGACATTTCAGGGCCTCTGGCCTGTCTCGAGCAGTTCAAGCCGGAGATGGCCGCCTGCAATGCGGGATCCCTCAACTACTTGAAAATTCGCCAAGACGGGCAGTGGGCCTGGCCTCCCATGCTTTTCGACAACCCTGTGGAAAAGGTCCAGAGATTTCTGGGAGTGATGATGGCCAAGCACATTGTCCCGGAGTTCGAGTGTTTCGATACCGGAATTGTCCGCAGCGTGGGCTTGTACAAAGAGAACAGAATGTTCGCTGGCCCGGCTCACATCTCTCTGGTGATGGGGGTGGCCAGCGGAATGCCGGCAAAGCCAGAGTGGCTGCCGCTTTTAATCGAAGAAATGCCTCCCGGCAGCCACTGGCAGGTAATCGCCGTAGGGCGGGAAGAGATATGGCCGCTGCACCGCCGCTGCCTGGAGCTCGGAGGAAACGCCCGAACCGGCCTTGAGGATACCTTTTATTTGCCCAGCGGGGAAAAGGCCACAACGAATGGCCAGTTAGTGGAAACATTGGTGAAGATCGCGCGGGAGGTGGGCCGCGAGGTTGCCAGCCCGTCCGAGGCGAGGGAAATCCTGGGCATACGCGCCCGTTGAGATAAATGGAGAGGAGGAAACGAAGATGAGCCACACCGATGAAGTGCTCTGGGAGGGCAGGGATCGGGTAGCCACAATAACCATCAACCGCCCCGAGGCGCGGAATTCCCTGAATGCTAACGTCATTTCCGGCCTGAGTTCGATGATCGACCAGGGAGTGAAGGACAGCGAGGTCGGAGCCATCGTGATCACAGGGGCTGGAGGAAAAGCCTTCTGCGCGGGCGCGGACCTGGCCGGGAGCTTCTCAGCGGATAAATCCTTCCTTGACCAGCACGAGGAAAGGGGCAATTTTGCGCGTCTCCTGCTCAAGATGAATCGCTGCCAGAAACCGATCCTGGCCGCCGTGGAAGGTTACTGCCTGGCTGGTGGGCTAGGGCTTTGTCTTTCTGCTGACCTGGTTATCGCCAGCGACGACTCCCAGTTCGGCTTGCCGGAAATTCAGCGGGGCCTCTGGCCTTATATTGTCACGGCTGTGCTGATCCGGAATGTGGGCCGGAAGAAGGCCCTCGAACTCTGCATGACCGGTGGCCGGATCCCTGCGGCCGAGGCGGAGCGGATCGGAATGATCAATGACTGCGTCTCCAAGGCCGCATATAAGCACCGAGTGGAAGAGATGGCCAAAAAACTCGCCTCCTTCAGCCCGGCAGTGATGGGGCTCGGCAAAGAGTCTTTCTACGCCATTGCCGACATGGAGTTCAGTGCGGCCCTCGAGTACCTCAAGTCACAGCTTACCTTGAATACCCAATGTGAAGATTTAAAAGAGGGAATCTCTGCTTTCTTGCAGAAGCGCGAGCCGAAATGGAAGGGCCGGTAAGGTTGCCGTGTCGCCATTGGCTCTTAGAGGAGTACGGTGTGGCTGATAAACTGGGCAAGCTTCTATGACCTCACCCCATCCCTCATTCCCGCTCCCCCATTTCCTTGACAAGTGGATCAGGCGCCATTATACTTCCTGCTTACAGAACCAATGAAAGGAAGGTGCCCATGCAGGCGGTAGATGTCGTTGTGACGACCCCGATCGATGAGGCCTTGCTGAAGCGCATGGCCGCTGTCAGCGACAAAATCAAAGTGGAAAGTGTTTCAGCCATGATCGTCGGTGAAAGAAAGGGAGATACTTCTGCCAAAGAGCAACTGGATTCTCGCCTGGCCCAGGCGGAAGTCCTCTATGGATGGATCCACCATCTGCCCAGAAATTTCCTGGCCCGGACCCCCAGGCTGAAATGGCTCCAGGTGATGTCCGCCGGCGTGGACCGCCTGCCGGAGGATATTCTGCGGAGCCCGATAGCCGTAACCTGCGTCAGCGGCCTCCATGCCATACCGATCAGTGAGTTCGTCCTGGAGCAGATGCTCATGATCGTGAAGCAGGCCCCGGAGTGTTTTCGACAGAAACAGGAAAAGCGCTGGAAACGTTTTACCCCCCAGATATTGCACTCCAAAACCATAGGGATTGTAGGCCTGGGTAGCATCGGGCGGGAGGTCGCCCGTCTTGCCAAAGCCTTCGGCATGCGGGTCATCGGTACCCGCCGGTCGGCCAAAAAGACGGGGCAGAGCCGGTATGTGGATGCTTTATATCCCCGGGAGCAGTTGCCGCAGCTGCTTGCGGAGAGCGACTTCGTGGTTCTCACCCTTCCTTTGACCGCCGAAACAAAAGGAATGATCGGAGAGAAGGAGTTGCGAGCCATGAAACCGGAGGCCTTCCTGATCAACGTGGCCCGCGGGGCCATCGTGGACGAAGAAGCGCTCATCCGCGCCCTGGAAGAGAAATGGATCGCCGGAGCCGGCCTGGATGTTTTCGTTGCCGAACCGCTGCCGCCGGAAAGTAAGTTCTGGACCCTTCCCAATGTAATCTTCAGCCCCCATGTTTCCGGAGAAATGCCGGATTATGATTTGCGGGCGACGGAGGTGTTCTGCGAGAACCTAAGGCGTTATCTGGCAGGGAAGAAATTTTTGCACGCGGTGGATAAGCAGAAGGGATATTAGTCTTTTAAGAAAATCCGCAAGTCGAAGCCCGAAAGGTCCAACTAACATAGCTGGAGAATTTTTCGCCCAGGGAGGAAAGAAAATGAAGATCACCAACGTGGAAAGCTTCATCGTGGATGCAGGCTGGCGACCCTGGATTTTCGTCAAGGTCGAGACGGACGAGGGTATTACCGGCTATGGTGAATGCAGTGTTTCCCGGAGCCCTTTTGCCATGGCAGGCGCCATAGAGGACCTGAAGCCTGTCATCATTGGCACAGACCCGAGGGCCTACGAGATGAGATTCTGGGACATGTCGCGCCGTGCGATTGCCGAACCGCTGGGAATCCGCGCCAAGGCCATCGCCGGTGTCGAGCTCGCGCTCCTGGACATCAAGGCCAGGGCTCTGGGCATATCGGTGGTGGAGTTGTTCGGCGGTCCTACCCGGGACAAAGTAAGATTATACTGGTCTCATTGCGGCACGACGAGGGCGCTGTATCCTGAAATGGGAACTCCCCCCATAAGGACCATGGGCGATATTGCGGAGCTTGGGAAGGAAGTTGTCCGCAGGGGCTATACCGCTCTCAAGACCAACATCGTCTTCCCGGGAGATCCTGCCCGCGTGCATTTCGACGGCTTTGGAGGAGGCTTGGGCCGGGCTGAATCCACGGATCAGGTGGCGTCCAACAGCATGCTGAAGCATATTGAGACCCTGATCGGTACATTCCGGGAGGCGGTGGGACCGGAGGTGGACATCTGCCTCGACCTGAATTTCAACTTTAAGCCCGAGAGTTGCATGCGTATCGCTAAGAACCTGGAGCCCTATAACCTGCTCTGGCTGGAGATAGACATGTACCATCCGGAAGCCCTCCGGCAGATCAAGGACTCGACGAGCACGAAGATATGCACCGGCGAGAACCAGATCTACATGCAGGACTATCTTCCCTATTTCCAGGCACGATGTGCCGATGTTTTCATGGTGGATGCCGCCTGGATGGGTTTTAGTCAGTCCAAGAAAGTCGGCGACCTCGCCCAGATCTTTGAGTTCAACGTCGCGCCCCATAACTATTACAGTCATCTATCGACGTTCATCAGCGCGAGCCTCTGTGCCGTGCTGCCCAATGTCCGGATCCTGGAGATTGATGTCGATGACGTTCCGCTGAGGGAGGAACTCGTTACCCATCTGCCGGAGATTAAGGATGGTTACATGAAGATTCCAACGGGGCCGGGCTGGGGAACGGAGCTTAGGGAAGAAGTAGCCCGGAAAAATCCCTGGCACAAGCCGAAAGCCCGCTGGTAGGATTGGGATTTGTCAGATTCGCCCCCTCACCCGGCTCACGCCCGGTCATACCTCTCATCCCAGGAGGCAGAAATAGGGGCAGAAAAAAATGGATTTGGGTGATCCTTCCCGGAGGAGATCAAGTGGGCTTTTCGGTGCTGTCGTCATGTCCCGCCTGACATGGGTATAGCTTTCGTGAAAGCAGACTCACATAAGGTCCTGCCTATAATATACGGATTCTGTATAATTACGGATCAATTACGGCAGTCAATAAGATTTTCCTTCATAACTATTTGTTTTTTTGGTTAAAATATAATATCATTAACCATAAATCGAAGGAATAACCCGATCCAGTATAATAATTGTTCGCGTCGCGCTGCGCGCGCCCGAACGGCGAGTTGCGCGGAGCGCCTCGCCCGATTTGTCCGACCGCGCGCTGATTCGCGCGGCCGAACAAAATCGTTCGAGCCGTTGGGCCGCTGTTTTCCA
>JAURYC010000136.1 GCA_030654105.1 Deltaproteobacteria bacterium | reverse complement strand
GGGTTTAAAAGCAGGTTGTAGGCGATCAACGAGAGGAAAGTCAAAAGAACCCGTTTCCAGGAATCACCCTTGGGAAAGAAAGAAGGCCTTACGGCCCAGGCCTTTTTTTCATAGCTTCCCAAAAGGAGGGCGATAGACATGGCACTTAAGGTGAGGCCGGCCCAGAAAGGCAGGAAACCAGGGCCGGGCTCATTCCAGCTTCCGATCTCGACTGAACGAGCGTAAAGGAAAAAAAATATCCCAACGATCAGGAAAAAGATGGCGGCGATTCGGTTGTAATGGCTTTGAGTTTTTTCCATTGCTGGATCAATTGGGGGGAAAAGGAGTGATAGACTCTTTCTAAACAGTGGATTTTAAAAAATTCTAAACCGCCCTCACAATTTTTGTCAACATTAATAATCATATAAGCATATTCCCTTGGGTAACACAATTAAAACTTTTTTCCTTGACAAGCCCTCCAATTTTTTGTAAAGAAAAACACCATATATCAGATATCATATTTGGATAACCAATGCAGGAAAAATATCGATTGGGAAAAATCTCTGATGTCCAACTTCTTAAAGACAAGGTCTACGAAGTCATAAAGAAAAGCATTATCGAATTATCCCTTTCTCCCAATGAACAATTGGTTGAACAGCGCTTAGCAGAAGAATTGGGGGTTAGCAAGTCTCCCATCCGGGAGGCTCTCATGCTTCTCGAACAGGATGGGTTGGTCTACACGGTTCCCTTTAAAGGGTGCTTTGTAACGGAGATCAGCCGGAAGAATATCCACGAAATCTTCCAGCTCCGTGAAGCTCTCGAGAGATTCTCGGTAAAGGTTCTCAGCGAAAATTATTCCGAATTGGAACCCCAGGGGGCGAAAGAAATTCTTAGGGAGGCTGAAGAAGCTTTGCGCCGGGGCGATGTAAAACGCTGTTTTACTGCCAACACCAAATTTCACGATTTTCTCCTCACCACAACCAAAAATGAAAGAATCGTCCAAGCTTACTCAACCCTTAGAAACCATCTTGATCGTTACCGAAAAATAGCCAGTCTCATTTTAGGGCGAGTGGCCAAATCACATAAAGAGCACGTTTTAATCTTTGCCGCCATTGAAAAAATAGAGATGGAAACCAAGCGGAGAAGCGGATGTCCGAGCATCTCCGCAGCGTACTTGAAGATTTTCTTCATTCCCAAGAACTCCAATCCTTTTGCCGATAGGCTGATTTCTTAAGTCGGTCATTGGCAGAGGTTGATCATGGAGCTTGGCTGCATCCTCGAAACTTGACAGGAGGACAAGCAATGAGCCCTGGGGAAAAGGATCGATCTGGAGTCGGCCTCCCTAAAGATGGCAACCCAGGGAAGGGAGTTGGACTTCCCCAAGGTATTTAAAAGTCCCTGTTAGACGATCTCGGCGATTTAATCGCCCGGGTTTTGAGCTGGGAAGGGTAAGGAAGATAGTCCGGCATCCGTGAGGAATACGGGTGCCCCAAGGCATCGAGTCGATAAACAGAATACAGGAGGTAGGGAATTGGCTAAAGATGCGGGCATGCAAGAGGCGATTAAAGAATTGCGGGAACGGCGGGCTCAGGCCAAGGTAACAGCCGGAGAACAAAAAATTGCCGAGGTCCACCAGAAAGGGTTATTAACCGCCCGGGAGCGGATCGAGGCGCTTCTCGACCCGGGCACATTCTGCGAACAGTATCCATTTGCCGAGACCATAGGCCGGGATTTCGGCTTAGACCGCAAGCGCTATCCGGGAGACGGGGCGATCGTGGGGTGGGGAAACGTCGACAACCAGAGGGTCTACGTAACGGCCAATGACAGCCTGATCATGGGTGGATCGGGCTCCAGCTCTCATATTCGCAAAATGTCCCTGACCATCGATCAGGCCGTGAAAAACGGATCCCCTTTGATCCAGCTGAACGATTCATCCGGGGGGAGAATCCAGGAAGGGGCGGACAAGACCTCCTATGCGCTGTCGGTTTTTTACAGCAATACCCTGGCTTCCGGGGTCGTTCCGCAGATCACCGCCATCCTGGGCCGCTGCGCCGGGTATGCGGTCTACGGTGCGGCCCTGACGGATTTTGTCTTCATCGTCGAAGGCTTGGGAGAGATGTTCATCACCGGTCCGGCCATCATCCGGGAAATTACCGGAGAGGAGATCACCTTTGACAAACTGGGAGGCGCGCGGGTTTGCACCCAGGTTACTGGAGCGGCCGATTTTCTGGTCGCCAGCGAGCAGGAGTGCTTCCAGCAGATTCGCAAGCTGTTGAGTTATTTTCCCCCCAACTATCGGGAGTTGCCCCCCGACCGCCCCAACGGGGACCCCGAGGACCGTCTGGTTCCCGAACTGGAGGACCTGGTCCCTTCGAATCCTCAGCGTGCCTACGATATCCGTCGGGTCATCAAGAAAATCGTGGATGACGGCGACTTCATGGAAGCCAAGGCCGACTTTGCGAAAAATATCGTCACCGGCTTCGCCCGGTTGGGGGGGATGTCCATCGGGATCGTCGCCAATCAACCCATGTTCCTGGGCGGCTCCCTTACCGTCGATTCTTCGGACAAAAGTGCCCGGTTTATTCGTTTTTGCGATGCCTTCAACATCCCGCTGATGTTTTTGGTGGATACCCCCGGATATCTTCCGGGAGTCCAACAGGAGCACACGGGAATCATCCGCCACGGAGCAAAACTTCTCTATGCTTTCTGCGAATCGACCGTTCCCAAAGTGGCCATCACCCTCCGCAAGTCCTATGGGGGAGGGCACTGGGCCATGGGCGGCCATAATTGCCACGGAACGGATATCGCCTATGCCTGGCCCACCGCCGAGTTTGCCATCATGGGGGCCGAGCAGGCAGCCAAGCTTCTCTACAACCGGGAACTGAAAGCAGCGGCGGATCCGGCGGCTCTCCTCCAGGAAAAGATCCGGGAGTATCGGGACCTTTTTGCCAACCCCTACCGGCTGGCCCAGACCATGTGCATCGATGACGTGATTGAGCCCGGGGAGACTCGACTAAGGGTCATCCGGGCCTTCCGTTCCCTGAAGGGGAAAAGGGAGGAGAAGCCACCCCGGCGGCACGGAAATATCCCTCTATAGGGATCAACGAAGAAAGGAGGTGTCTCGAGAAAAGATCTCACTGGCCATTGGATCAGGAAGTTAATCTTTCAAGGAGGTGAAGGAAATGAAGAAAATTATGTTCTTTTTATTCGTATTCGTTGCCATTGGCAGCCTAACGATTCTCCCGATAGTAGAAGCAAAGGAATTCAGAGTGAAGTGGGGGGCGACCAGTGTCAGATCCAGCGGATATGCCCATTGCGTTTTATTTGCCAGGGCTGTCAATCAAGCCTACC
>JAURYC010000135.1 GCA_030654105.1 Deltaproteobacteria bacterium | reverse complement strand
CCAGATCGAAGAACCAGGGAGGTTGGCCGATTTAGTAGCCTCCAACCTCAAGCTGAAAATTGAAGAAGCCCAAAAGGTCCTGGAGACTTTTCATCCCCTGCAACGCTTGAAAAAGGTTAATGAGTATCTTTCTAAGGAAGTCCAGGTCTCCACCATGCAAGCTAAAATACAGTCTCAGGCCCGAGAGGAAATGAGCAAGACGCAACGCGAGTATTTTCTTAGAGAACAGCTCAAGGCCATCAAAAGCGAATTGGGCGATATTGATGAAAAAACTCAGGAGATCAGTGAATTACGGGAAAAAATAAAAAAAGCTAAAATGCCCCAGGATGTGGAAAAAGAAGCTAACAAACAATTAAATCGCCTGGAACAGATGCACCCTGAATCTGCCGAAGCTACGATCGTCCGTACTTACCTGGACTGGCTGGTGGAAATCCCCTGGAGCGTGAGCACGGTCGACAACCTAGACATTAAAAAAGCCAAACAGGCGTTAGACGAAGATCATTACGACTTGGAAAAGGTCAAAGAGCGTGTCTTAGAATATTTAGGTGTACGAAAATTGAAAGAGAAAATGAAAGGTCCCATCCTCTGCTTCGTGGGTCCGCCAGGCGTAGGCAAAACTTCCTTAGGAAAATCCATTGCCAGGGCGCTGGGGAGGAAATTCACACGTATCTCGTTGGGGGGTATCCGGGATGAGGCTGAGATCCGGGGGCATCGGCGGACGTACATCGGCTCACTGCCCGGGCGGATCGTCCAGGGGGTTAAAAATGCGGGATCCAATAATCCCGTATTTATGCTCGACGAGATTGACAAAGTAGGAGCAGACTTCAGGGGGGATCCTTCCGCAGCCCTGTTAGAAGCTCTTGACCCGGAACAGAATTTTGCCTTCAGTGACCATTATCTGAATGTTCCCTTCGACCTATCCAAGGTTATGTTCATCACCACCGCGAATATTCTGGATCCCATCCCACCGGCCCTGAAAGATCGGATGGAAGTCCTGAACCTGGCTGGATATACCAGCGAGGAAAAGCTGAAAATCACCAAACAATTTTTATTACCCAGGCAATTGGAAGAGAACGGCATCAACAAAGAGATCCTTTCCATCAGCGATGAGGCCCTTTTGCGGATCATTTCCCAATACACCAAAGAGGCGGGAGTGCGCAATTTGGAACGAGAGATTGCTTCCATCTGTCGTAAAGCGGCGCGGAAAATCGCCGAAGACGAGAAAGGTCCCTATAAAATTACCAGCCTGAATTTGCACAAATATTTAGGGCCGCCGAAGTTTTTACCCGAAGAAGAATTGGATGTAAATGAGATCGGTGTGGCCACGGGATTGGCTTGGACTTCCGTAGGAGGGGAAATTCTGTATGTGGAAACCACTACCATGAAAGGGAAAGGAAACCTGACCCTCACCGGCCATCTCGGTGATGTAATGAAGGAATCGGCCCAGGCGGCTTTGAGCTACACCCGCTCCAAAAGCAAGGAATTCGGCATCGACCCCGATTTTTATGAGAAATTGGACATTCATATTCATGTCCCCGCAGGGGCGATTCCCAAGGATGGACCTTCGGCCGGGATTACCATGGCCACATCACTGGTTTCCGCCTTGATGCGCATTCCGGTGCGCAAGGACGTGGCTATGACTGGAGAGATTACTCTCCGCGGACGGGTGCTTCCGATTGGGGGCCTAAAAGAAAAGACTTTAGCCGCCCTTCGGGCAAAGATTAAAAATATTATTATTCCTGATCAGAACAGGAAAGACCTGGAAGAGATCCCCCCCTATATCCGGCGGAAGGTCAATTTCATCTTTGTGAAGAACACGGATGAAATTTTGAAAGTGGCCTTGGTTCCGGGGAAGGTGCAACCTTTACCTGAAGTTGCCAAGGAAGACCCGGGAGAAAAGAAGGGGAGGCCGGAAAGCCATTCTATTTCTTTGCCCGTATGACCAATTCTTGCGGATGGCCTGGTGGAACTTCGAGAAATCGGTGAATTCGGCCTCATTGCCAGGATTAAAAAAAACATCCCCCCCATTTTGCCCGGTGTACTCAGGGGAATTGGCGACGACGCTGCCATTTCATCTTTAACCCCGGGGACCGAACTTGTCTCCACAGTGGACCTCCTGCTGGAAGGGGTTCATTTTAACCTGTCTTTCACTTCCGCCCATCTTTTAGGTAGAAAATCTTTAGCCGTTAACCTGAGCGATATTGCGGCCATGGGGGCTAACCCCCGTTTTGCCCTCCTTTCCTTAGCCATTCCTCCGAGAACGAGTGTGGAATTTATTGATGATTTTGTGGGCGGTGTTTTGGAAATGGCCGGAGCGCATGATGTTGCCTTGATCGGGGGTGATACTTCTTCCTCGCCTGAAAGGTTATTGATCAGCGTCACTCTTTTGGGGGAAGGAAAAAAAGAAAATTTGGTTTGCCGGTGTGGAGCTCAACCCGGGGATGACCTTTATGTCACAGGCACATTGGGGGATTCACTCCTTGGGCTGCAAGTGGCCCAAAAGAGAGAGGGGAAACCAACTTCCTCAGATGAAGTCTATCTCATGGAAAGACACTTGAACCCCATCCCCCGGGTTCAAGAAGGTAAAACCCTGGCGGAAAGAGGTTTGGCCAGGGCAATGATCGATGTGAGCGATGGCCTTTATTCCGACCTTGGGCATATCTGTGAAGAAAGTAAGGTGGGGGCGACAGTCTGGGTGGAGCGGATCCCCCTTTCTGCCCCTTTTCAGTCCCTTGCTACAGTTCCGGAAGGGCAAAACTGGCAATGGGCCGTAAAAGGCGGGGAGGATTACGAATTGCTATTCTCCGCGGCACCGGAGAAGGCATTGGAGCTTAAAGAATTGGCCCAACATTGGAAATGTGGCCTGGCCTGCATTGGAAAAGTAGAACCTTTTCCCAAAGGTGTTATCATCCGGAATGAGCAGGGTCCGGTAGACTATACCTTTCTTAAAGGATATGATCATTTTGCGTGAAACACCCCGGGGTATACAGAAGCTGCTAAGCGCTTAGCGCAAAGCCCATTGCGGTTAAAATATTTTCAATTCTATCTACCAACCTATATGGTAAAGGTTTATCAATCAGCTGTTCAAAGAAACATTCTTGACGGGACCAAGCAACTAAAGGAGAAGGAGCTTACTCTTTGGAGATTGATGCCCCTTTAAGAATTTATTTCCTTTTTTTCCTCTTCTGGGGCCTGGTCTTTTTCACTTCTTCCGAGGCTGCCCTGTTTGGCCTGGGGCGTCTTAACCTGCAGAAGCTTAAAGAGGAAGAGCATCCCCGCCATTCGCTGATCGACCGCCTGTTGAGCCGGCCCCGGCAATTGCTTATTTCTCTTTTAATCGGCAACGAAGCCATCAACGTGGCCATTTCCTCTTTGGCCAGCGCCCTGTTCATCGGTTTATGGGGAGATGCGGCCAAATGGCTGGCGATCCCTGTAGTCGTTTTTATTATTTTACTTTTCGGGGAAGTGATCCCCAAGACCATTGCGATGAATTATCCGGATAAAATCGCCCCCTTGGTCGCTGGACCCGTTGATCAGTTTGCCACCATCGTAAGTCCCCTTCGCTGGATTTTGGAAAAAATCGTTGATGGCGTGCTGAAGCTTTTCCGGGTCGTACCGGAATCTTCCCCTCCTCCGTTGACCGAAGAAGTTTTTAAAGAGTTGGTGGCCACCAGTCAAAAAGAAGGAACCTTGGAAGAGCTGGAGAAGGATCTAATCCACCGGGTGTTCCGGTTCGGGGATCAGACTGTAAAAAACATCATGACACCCCGCGCCGCTGTTTTTGCCCTTCCGGATCATACGCAATTGGAGAATGCCATCGAAGCTTTAAGGGAGCATCGGTTTTCCCGCATTCCCGTTTTTGGTGAAAACCCTGACAACATTGTAGGGATCTTGTATGCCAAGGAACTTTTGGGTGCACCGGGGAAAGAGAGAAGAACCGGAGAAACGAGTTTACGGAATTTTCTGCGAAAACCTTACTTCATTCCCCCAAGTAAAAAATTAGATGACTTGTTTCGGGAATTCAGAAAACAAAGAATCCACTTAGCCGTTGTGGTCAATGAGTATGGGGGTTTATCCGGGATCGTTACCCTGGAAGACTTGCTGGAGGAATTGTTCGGGGAAATTTATGACGAGATGGATTTTGAACGTGAGGGTATGAAGGAGAAAAGGAAGAGGCAGAGAGGGAATATTCGTGGCAATAAAACTACCAACTGAGAAAGAAACCCATCGGGGGAAAAAATGAACCCTTGGCTAACCTTGGGGATTACCATTATTGTTTTTTTATTTCTGGAAGGGTTTTTATCCGGTTCTGAGATCGCCCTGGTGGCCGCAAATCGAAAAAGGTTGAATTATTTAGGCCGTTCTAATTCCCGAGTTGCTCGCCTGACTCACCGCATCCTTCGGGAACCTTCTTGGTTTCTTTCCACCACTTTGGTGGGAAGTAATTTAGCCGAGGTGGCCAATACCGCACTGGTAACATCGATTTTTATCGGCCTCTATGGATCGAGAGGGGATCTGTACGCTTTTCTGCTTCTTGCTCCTTTAATCCTCATTTATGGGGAAATATTGCCCAAAACTCTCTTTCAGCAAAAAGCCGATTATTGGGTTTCCAAGGTTGCCCCGATTATCTGGGTTTTTTCCATTATTTTATTTCCGTTGGTTTGGATCATGTCGGGGGCGACAAGATTTGTCTTTGGCCTTTTGCGTTTGAAGGGAGAAAAAGGGCCTTATATCACCCGGGAGGAACTTCAACTTCTTTTACGGACGGAAGGAGAAGCGACCGATATGAAACCGATGGAAAAAGACATGATCCATCGCATCTTCCGCTTTTCCACGACGAAGGCAAAAGAAGTAATGATCCCTTTAGTAGAAGTTGTGGTTTTGGAGGAAAATTCCAGCGTAGAGGAAGCGATTGCTTTAACCCGGCAGGAAAACTATTCGCGTTATCCTGTTTTCCGCGAACGGGTGGACAACATCGTCGGCATCCTTCACAGCTTTGATCTCCTTTTGGCCTTGGGAAAGGAACAGACGGTCCAATCCTTTGTCCGCCCCATTTCCTTTTTCCCCGAGACTAAACCGGTCGATGAGCTTTTGTTGGAATTACAGCGGAACCACGAGGCGATGGCAACGGTGGTTGATGAGTACGGGGGAGCGGTAGGAATTATCACTGTGGAAGATATTCTGGAAGAGGTGGTGGGGGAGATAGAAGACGAATATGACATCGGGCAACCTCTCTACAAAAAAGTAGGGCCGAAAAAATTGGTAATCAATGCCAGGATGGAAGTGGATCATATCAATGAAATCCTCAAGCTCGGACTGCCCAAAAAAGAGGATTATGAGACGTTAGGAGGGTTTGTTCTGGAAAAACTGGGTCGAGTCCCCCAGCCCGGCGAAAGATTTCGATTCAAGGGAATGCTTTTTGAAGTTTTGAAGGCCGATGAACGTTCGGTTGCCGAAGTCCTGGTGACTTTGAAAGAATAAATTTTAATGGGACGCGGATCAACGCAGATTTTTAGGATTTTATAAATAAAAAATTTTTTCTGCGATGATCTGCGAAAATCTGCGTCCTAATAGATATAGATCATAATTATAGGGGGATAAGATGAACGTGGATCATTTAAAAAAACTTTTGGAAGGGGTGCGCCAAGGAAAGATTAAGGTGGAGAGGGCGATGCAAGAGCTGAAGACCCTTCCGTTTGAAGAGATCGGCTGCGCAACCATAGATCATCATCGCCCTTTGCGCCAAGGAACCCCAGAGACCATCTTCGGCGAGGGGAAGACGGCAGGGCAAGTGATTTCCATCATGGAAAAGATACGGGACAAAAGAAACAATATTCTGGTGACTCGTTTGGACCGGAAAAAAGTGCCTCCGATCAAGCGGGCTTTTCCCCGAGCCAGATATTACCCCCAGTCGCGGACCCTAATCTTATTGAGCCATCCTGTTAAAATCATAGGGCGGGGCACAATCCTGGTGGTCTCCGCCGGGACTTCGGATATTCCTGTGGCCGAAGAAGCAATCGTCACGGCCCAAATTATGGGCAACCGGGTGGATCACCTTTTTGATGTAGGGGTAGCCGGGATTCACCGCTTGATGAGCCAAAAGGAAAAACTGATGTCGGCCCACGTATTGATTGTGGTTGCCGGTATGGAAGGGGCGCTGCCCAGCGTGGTAGGGGGGTTAGTGGACCACCCGGTGATAGCGGTTCCCACCAGCGTAGGCTATGGATCTAATTTCGGGGGGGTCACCGCCCTTCTGGCTATGCTTAATTCCTGCGCGTCAGGAATTTCCGTTGTGAATATCGACAACGGCTACGGGGCCGCCTACGCAGCCAGTCTGATCAATCGGCTGTAAATTTAAGCGTGTCAGCGCCTGGGTGAGTGTCACTCCAAGGCCGGAAAGCAAGATAACGATCTAACGTTTCGGGTTAACCCTTTACGCACTTGCGCCTTACGACCTCACGATTTTTGAAAGGGGAGATATGAAGATTCTCTATTTTGATTGCTTTTCGGGTGTTAGCGGGGATATGACGCTGGCCGCTCTATTGGACTTAGGGCTTCCCCAAGAAAAGTTACGGGTGGACCTGGAAAAGTTGGGCTTGAAGAATTACACCCTTAATATTTTTCAGGGAAGCCGTAATGGAATCGCGGGTATGGGAATGGAAGTAAAAGTCGGGCCAAGGGATGAGAATCACAGGCACTTTTCGGATATCCGGAAGATAATTGAGGGTAGTTCTCTCAAGCCGGACGTGAAAAAAACGAGTCTGGCCATTTTTCAGCGCCTGGCCGAAGCAGAGGCTAAAGTCCACGGCCAAAGGGTGGAAGAAGTTCATTTTCATGAAGTTGGAGCGGTAGATTCCATCGTCGATATTGTAGGGACGGCCATCGGAATTGATTATTTCCAACCCATTAAGATTTTATCTTCGGAATTGCCTATGGGGAGAGGATTTGTGCAATGCCAGCACGGCCGGCTTCCGCTTCCGGCGCCCGCCACTCTGGAGGTACTCAAGGGGTATCCATTAAAAAACGTGGAAGTTGAAGGGGAATTGGTAACTCCTACTGGAGCAGCGATTGTGGCCACGCTGAGCTCAGACGTAACATCTTTTCCGGCCATGACCGTGGAGAAGATCGGATATGGCATGGGGAAAAAGGATTTTCCAGACCGGCCCAACCTGCTCCGTTTAGTGTTGGGAGAAGCAAGCGAAGCCTACTTAACCGACCGGGTGACTATACTGGAGGCCAACATCGATGATATGAATCCTGAGTTTTACGATTATTTGATGGAACGCCTTTTCAACCGGGGGGCTCTGGATGTTTCCCTTACCCCTTTATTGATGAAAAAAAACCGGCCGGGGACACTATTGCGAGTGATTGCTCAAGAGCATGACGCCGAAGCGCTCTCGGACATAATTCTAAGGGAATCCTCCACTCTGGGGGTACGCAGTTATGCTGCAGCCCGGAAAAAACTGCCTAGAGAAATCAAGGAAGTGGAGACAAAATACGGAAGGGTTCGCGTAAAAGTTTCTGGAGACTTGCGCTTTCAACCTGAGTACGAAGATTGCAAGCGAATTGCCCTGGAAAAAGGAGTCCCCATCCAGGAGGTTTATCAGGAAGCGATGAAAAAGAAACAATAGAAAAACTTTTTTACCGCGGAGAACGCAGAGAGCGCCGAGATGAAAACCAATTCAAAAGTTATTGATCAAAATGAAAAATGAAATTGGATTAAATATTTTAAATTAGCTTTTCCAATTCATAATTCCTGGTTTCTCTGCGATCTCGGCGTGCTCTGCGGTGAATAAACAAATGGAGGTTTTGATGGGCATTGACTGGGGAAAAGTAAAAGAAGAAGCCGTTCAGATTCTGAGGGATTATATAAAAATTGATACAACCAATCCACCCGGGAAGGAATTGCCAGGGGCCCTCTACCTCCAGAGCTTTTTGCAAAAAGAAGGATTGCCAGCCATGGTGTTAGAGTCCCAACCTGAGAGAGGGAACTTGTTTTGTGCGATGAAGGGGACCGATAATCTTTCGCCCCTCATTCTTCTCCACCATATCGATGTAGTGCCTGCGGAAGCAGAAAAATGGAAAAATCCTCCTTATTCCGGAGCGTTGATTGATGGCGAAGTTTGGGGGCGAGGGACTCAGGACTGTAAATCATTAGGGGTAATTGAGCTTGCCGCTTTTCTATTGCTTGCCCGAGAAAGATTCAAGTCTAAACGCGACATCGTTTACCTGGCTACAGCCGACGAAGAGACAGGGGGAAAATGGGGGGTAGGCTGGCTCTTTCAAAATCATCCCCAATTAATGAAAGCGGAATACGTGATCAACGAGGGTGGAGGGATTGGCATGGCCGTTGGCCAACGAAACGTCTATACCTGCCAGACGGCTGAGAAGGGAATTTGCTGGCTGAAACTTACCTTTCGCGGCAAACCCGGGCATGGTTCCGTTCCCCATGATGATAATTGTGTTGTAAAAATGGCCAAAGCGATTGATAGGATTTCTTCCTACCGCTCTCCTCTTCACCGCACCCTGACGACCGAGAACTTTATCAAAGGGATCGCTGAGGAACAAAGCTTTCCGAGGTCTTTTATGCTGAAGCAACTTCTCAACCCGCTTTTATCCAGGAGTATGGAAAAACGAATCCCAGACGCGGGCCTAAAAGGGATGGTGGGGGCGATCCTGAGAAATACCTTCGTTCCCACGGTAGTCCAGGCGGGGCAGAAGACCAATGTCATTCCCAGTGAGTGTTTTTTCCAGGTAGATTGCCGTATTCTTCCTGGCGTAGAACCAGAAATGATCAAAGCGGAAATGAGAGAATTGCTTGGCGATTTCAAAGATTATGATGTGGAGGTTTTACAAACTTCACCAGCCTCCGAATCCCCAGCCAACAAAGCCCTCTATCAAGTGATAGAGAAAACTCTCAAACGTTTAGATCCAAAGTCTAAAATGATTCCGGCCATGCTTACCGGGGCGACCGATTCGCGGTTTTTCCGGGAGAAAGGGACAGTCGCTTATGGATTCCAGCCCATGACTCCAACCCAAAATCTATCAGAGTACCTTGGCCGGGTACATGGGCATGACGAACGCATATCCGCAGAAAACCTCCTTTTCGGTACAAGGTTGCTCTACGAAATGCTCAAAGATTTTTGCGGGTGAACGTCTGACCAATATTTTAGTTTTCTTGACAATAAATCCGTCATCGCATATTCTTAAATTCAGCAGCTAAAAAGATTTAGTTATTACTCTGCACTATCCACTGATACCTGATCACTTTCTTTTTGTGGGGGCATAGCTCAGATGGGAGAGCACAGCGTTCGCAACGCTGGGGTCGAGGGTTCGAATCCCTTTGCCTCCACCATAATTCCTTAAAAATCATTTATTTTTATTGCCATTTTTTGTGTCGGGGTTACGCTGGAGACCGTCGCAACATTCTTTAGGGATAGTTTTTGTGAATTCGCTTTCATCCTTTCAGTGCTTTTGTGAGCATACCTCTCCGTCATTTCTTTGGATGATGGTCTATGACCTTATACCCGCCTGATAAACCCCGCCTCCAAAATTTACAAGCTGAGACGCAAAGCTATGGCGGGTAGCATCATAAAGATGGGTAAAATGTGTAAAATGGGACGTTGGTTCAAACGCAACTTAGATCGAGGAAATCCTCCCGGTCCTCTTTGATCTGGAAGAATTTGGCATTTTCAATTTTCCCCGATCAAAAATAATTTGCATCTGAACCAACGCCCCATTTATTCATATTTTCTTGCTTATAGGGAGGCTACCAGCGATTGCGTCCGCCGCCACGACCGCCTCCAAAACCACCGCCGGATCGGCCTCCTCCGCGAGGACTCTTTTCCTGGGCCTCATTAACCTTAATGGTTTTGCCGTCAAGGTTCGTTCCATCCATCTTGGATATCGCCGTTTTGGCATCCTCATCCTGAGCGAAGGTAACGAATCCAAAGCCTCGGGAGCGCCCCGTATCGCGGTCGGTGATGACCTTGGCTTCGGTGATTTCTCCATAAGACGCGAACGCCTGGCGCAGACCGTCGTCCGTCGTGTCCCAGCTCAGCCCTCCTACAAATAGTTTCTTAGCCATACTTTCTGATGCTCCTTTTCTGCGTCGCCTTGAGCGACGACTTTTGATGGGTAGCGCCCGCCATTTAGCGTTCGCCACGTTTACATACTTTTGTTAAATGCGCGAATCGTTTGGGAGGATGGGCCAACAATTTCCCTCACTCCATCGTCTCCGCAGGGAGTTTCGGCAATGTGGGTTGAGTTCTCACACACGAGTCCCTTTCAACTGATTGCATCAACCTTGCCAATTCATGATAGAACCACATCCTCCTTTACCTGAGGGGTGGGTTCTCTCGCGTTCGTGGTAAAGGAGAATAGGAAGTCTTTTCCCCCGGAAAGGCGTAGCGAGTTAAGGATTGGCTGGCTTTGTCTCTTCTTGCTCGACCTTTTCGATCTTTTCGGTGTCTGACGGGGATTGGTCTCCTTTATGAAATCGTCGCTCTCTTCTCTCTTCCTGCTTTTTTTGGCGGGACAATTCTTTTCGCCGCTTTTCGCCTTTATAAGCTCCAGCATGTTTTGGCAAAACACCCTCCTTGGGACGCAAGAAAATATATATCATAAAAAATAAAAAAAATCCAATTAAATTTATGGTTGAGATTTATTGGCAAAATCTGGCCCTCGTCCATAAACGCGATCTGAGGCAGATATGTTCGCCCCCCCTTCCTCCTTGCTTAAACGAAAAAGAAATGATAAATTTAAGATATAACTTCCTGAAAAAGTAAAAAAAGCTGGGGAATGGATCATAAATGCCAGTTATTGATTTTCATGTACATATTGGGGATCCTGGTCAAATGAAACCCTGGGTGATCACCTACTTTCAGAATTACGGGAAAGGTTCGGGGGCGGAAGAGGTTATTGGAAAAGATGGGCGGATGGACCCTTCGGCTCTGGTTGAGATGATGCGCAAGAACGGGGTTGATTATGCCGTAATTCTCGCCGAGCTCAGCCCGATCACAACTGGCATCATCAGCAACGAACACGTGGCCGAGTTCTGCAAGGGTCGAAAGGAATTAATTCCCTTTGCCAATTTGAACCCTTATCTCAGTACCCGCCTGGGAGAAGAATTGGAGCGGTGTGTTCATGAACTGGGGATGAAAGGAATTAAGCTTTATCCAACCTATCAGCAGTTTTATCCCAATGACCGGGTGCTTTACCCTCTTTATTCCAAAGCGCAGGAGCTCAGAATTCCGGTGATGGTCCATACGGGTTCTTCCTTATTCCGCGGATCAAGGATGAAATATGGAAATCCGGTTTTATTAGATGACGTTGCGGTTGATTTTCCAGAGCTCACCTTGATTCAAGTTCACAGCGGAAGAGGATTCTGGTATGACGCGTCTTTTTTCCTGGCCCAACTTCATCCCCGTATCTACATGGAAATTGCCGGCCTGCCGCCGCAGAATCTCTTAAAGTATTTTCCGGAACTGGAGAAGAATGCGGAGAAGATTCTCTTCGGGTCGGACTGGCCAGGGGTTCCCGGGATTGGGAAGAACATCAAAACGATTCGGTCTTTGCCCATTAAAGAGGAGACTAAAAAGAAAATCCTGGGAGAGAATGCCGCCAAAATTCTGAAGTTTTTAAAAAAAATTTAGACGTAGATAAACGCAGCTTATCAGGATTATAATTAAATTATTTTTCTACGTGGATCGGAGAAAATCAGCGGTTCAATTCATTTAAGGGAAGGGAAAAGATCATGGTGCGCCAGGCCAAGGTTTCCCGCGCGACCAAAGAGACATCGATAATTGTTGATCTGAACCTGGATGGATCGGGCAAACACCGCATTGCTACAACGATTCCATTCCTCGATCACATGCTCAGCCTGATGACGGCCCATGGCCTCTTTGACCTGAGAGTGAAGGCCCAGGGGGACACGAAGGTCGACTTCCATCATACAGTGGAAGATGTGGGCATATGCCTGGGAAAGGCCCTGAAGCAGGCATTAGGCCAAAAAGAAGGAGTTCGGCGTTATGGGTCAGCCTTCGTTCCTATGGATGAGAGTTTAGCTTCTGTCCACATGGATCTATCGGGGCGCCCGTGTCTGATCTATCATCTTACCCTGCGGAAGAGAAAAATCGGAGATTTTGATACAGAATTGGTCAAGGAATTTTTTCAAGCCCTGGTTAACAGCTCAGCCATTACCCTTCATGCCCAAGTAGTCTATGGGAGCAACGGCCATCACATGGTGGAATCCCTTTTCAAGGCATTCGGCCGTGCCTTGCGTCAGGCTGTAGCGAAGGATGAAAAAGTTCGAGGGGTGCCCTCAACCAAAGGAAGCTTATGATCGATGGCTTCGTAAAAAGTCCCCCGCCAAGGCGGGGTCCCACGCTTCGCGGGATTACGCTGTATCCTTCTTGATGACTTTTTGAGAGATCATCATGATTGTCATCGTTGATTATGGCATGGGGAATTTGCGCAGCGTGCACAAAGCTTTGGAACGGGTGGGTTTTCAGGCTTCCGTGACCCAGGACCCGGCTGAGGTGAAAAAGGCTGCTGGCCTTATCGTTCCCGGGGTTGGCGCTTTCAAGAAAGCCATGGAAAATTTGCAAGAACTCGGGTTGGTGAACCCCATCATCGAATTTGTTGAAAGCGGTAAACCGTTCTTAGGAATCTGTCTGGGCCTGCAGCTTCTTTTTTCCGGAAGCGATGAGTTTGGTTTTCAAAAAGGCCTATCCCTTTTCAAAGGCCGGGTGGTACGGTTTCCCTTCTCTCATCCCGCCGCATCGCCACCCAAAGATTTATTGAAAGTTCCGCACATGGGCTGGAATACCGTGCATATTCATAAACGCCCGCCGGTTCTGGACGGCATCGCCGATGGAGCCTACTTTTATTTTGTCCATTCCTACTACCCGGTTCCCGAAGAGCAAGAGATTGTAGCCACCACCACGGATTATGGGGGGGAATTTGTCTCCAGCGTTAGCCGAGGCAATTTATTTGCTTGCCAATTCCATCCGGAAAAGAGCCAAAGCGTTGGTTTGAAGCTTCTTAAAAACTTTGGCCGCCTGGTAAACCGATGAAATATTATCCGGTCTTGCTGGACTTGGACGGTAAGCTTTGCGTGGTAGTGGGGGGAGGCCGGGTGGCTGAGCGGAAAGTCCGCAGCCTCCTTCAAGTGGGTGCTCTGGTCAAAGTGATCAGCCCTCAATTGACCCAATCTCTTTCACGCTTAAAAGAGAGAGGGAAAATCATCCACTCTCAACGCGCTTACCGTTCTGGCGATTTGCACAGGGCATTTTTGGCCATAGCCGCCACTGATGACCGCCGGGCAAATGAACGTGTTTTTAGCCAGGCTCTCAGACAGAAGATTCCGGTTAACGTGGTGGACGATCCAGCTCATAGCAGTTTTATCGTCCCGTCCTTGGTGCAAAGGGGGGATTTGTTAATCGCCATATCCACCTCTGGACAGAGCCCTGCTTTGGCCAGAGCTTTGCGTCAAAAACTCCAAAAAGAAATCGGCGCTGAGTACATTTATCTGTTGAAACTTCTGGGCGCTGTGCGCAAAAAAATACTCTCTTTGGGGTTGGGCCAGAAGCGTAACCAGGTTATCTTCCGAAAATTGGCCGGAAAAGACCTTCTCCCTTTGATTCGGAAAAATGACTATACGGGGTTGGAAAACCGCATGAAAACCTTACTGGGTTCCGGGTTCTCATTGAAGGAGTTAGGGCTCAGGCGATGAATATAATTTTTTTTCAGGCAGCTCTAATCTTTTACCTCTTAGGCACCGCATCTTCGCTGGTTTTTTTGATTTTCCTGGGAAAAATATTCTCCCACATAGGGAAATTGGCTTTAACGGGAGGCTTCGCCGTTCATTCCTTAGCCCTGGTCTTAAGGTACAGCGAAGCCGGACACACGCCCATTACCAACCTGCATGAATCCCTGTCCTTTTTTGCCTGGTCAATCGTAGGCGTTTACCTCCTCCTCCACCTCAAATATCGGGTGGAAGTTTTGGCGGCGTTCATTTCCCCCGTGGCAGCGGTGCTGATCATCCTGTCATCCCTTTTTCCCAAAGATATTTTACCCTTGGCACCGGTCTTGGAAAGTTATTGGCTGCCCATTCATGTTATATTCGCCTTCATCGGGAACGCCATGTTTACCATAGCCTTTGCCGTCGGAGTCATGTACCTAATTCAGGAGCGGCAGATTAAATCCAAAAAGATCGGACCATTCTACTACCGCCTACCTGCCCTCAAGGTTTTAGATGATTTGAATTACCGGTGCCTGACTTTCGGTTTCCCCCTTTTGACCTTAGGGATTATCAGCGGGTCGGTTTGGGCGGAAAGCGCCTGGGGATCTTATTGGAGCTGGGACCCCAAGGAAACCTGGTCGCTCATTACCTGGTTCCTTTATGCTGCCCTCCTGCACGGGAGGTTGACCGGGGGGTGGCGAGGTCGCCGGGCGGCCATTTTCGCCATTGTGGGATTCGGTGCTTTGGTCTTTAGTTTCTTAGGGGTAAATCTGCTGCTGACCGGACTGCATTCGTATAATTAATTGATAGCTACCAGCAGTCAGCAATCAGCGATCAGTTGATAGATGAAGGCTAAATGCTGACAGCTGAAGGCTTATTAGTTTATTTCCATGGAAATCGTTTTAATCGGGTTGAGTCATAAGACCGCCCCCGTAGAAGTTCGGGAAAGATTTTCTATTCCCAAAGAACAGGTGGAAGATTTTCTAGGGCGGCTAGTTGCTTTGCCAGGAGTACGGGAGGGTATGATTCTCTCTACCTGTAACCGGATGGAAGTATTAACCGTCCTGGAAGTCAGCGATGATTGGGCGGACCGCCTAAAAGATTTTCTGGCCGGGGTTGCTGGAATGTCTGGGTACGACCTAGCACCTTATCTCTATACCTTAAGAGGCGAAGATGCCATAAGACACCTTTTTCGAGTTACGGCAAGTATGGATTCCATGGTTCTGGGGGAGCCGCAGATCTTAGGTCAAGTGAAAGAAGCTTATCGGCAAGCCGTGGATAGTAAAGCCGTCGGTTTGGTTCTAAACAAACTATCTCACCGCTCGTTTTTTGTAGCCAAGCGCGTCCGCACGGAGACGAAGATGACCAGTCAGGCGGTCTCGGTGAGCTTTGCCGCGGTGGAACTGGCCAAAAAAATTATGGGCAACTTGGACGATAAACGGGCTATGCTCATCGGGGCGGGAGAAATGTCTGATCTTGCGGCCAGACATTTAATTAGCCAGGGGGTAAACGAAATTTGGGTAACCAATCGAACTCCTACTAGGGCCATGGAAATGGCTCAAGAGCTGGGAGGGCGAGCGGTTCCTTTTGAAGACTTTCCCCAAATGCTCAAGGATGTGGACATCGTAGTGAGCTCCACAGGATCCACCCATTATATTATCCTTAAAGAACAGCTGGCTGGAGTGATCCGGGCTCGAAAAAATAAGCCGATGTTTTTCATCGACATCGCCGTTCCTCGGGACGTGGATCCGACAATCAATGAACTCGACAATATCTATGTTTATGACATTGATGACCTTCAAGGGGTTGTGAAATCGAACAAAGAAGAGAGGCGGAAAGAAGTCTTGAAGGCCGAGGAAATTGTCCAACAGGGGGTCGAGTCATTCAAATGCTGGTTGAGCAGCCTGGAAGTTGTTCCGACCATATTGGACTTGCGCCAGCACCTGGAAAAGATTCGCCAGCGAGAGATGGCCAAAACCCTTGCCCTACTAAAAAATGCT
Organism: Deltaproteobacteria bacterium; assembly: GCA_030654105.1. Classification (NCBI taxonomy): domain Bacteria; kingdom Pseudomonadati; phylum Myxococcota; class Myxococcia; species Deltaproteobacteria bacterium. The sequence goes on along the minus strand of JAURYC010000135.1, from coordinate 711 downwards.
TCGGAAGAAGAACATAAAGCCTTAGACCTCTTGACTCAATCCATTATCAACAAAATTCTCCACCACCCCATCTCTCTGTTGAAACATCAAGAGAATAGAGGGCAGGGGAAACTTTATGTGGATATGACCCGGAAGATTTTTCACCTGGATGAAGAGGAAGATGAGCCGTCAACTTCATAAAGATATACTTCGGCTGGGAACTCGAGCGAGTCTTCTGGCTTTGCGCCAGGCCAATTGGGTAAAGGCGAAAGTGGAAGAACAAAACCCCGGAGTGGAAGTTACTTTGGTACACATTAAGACCCAAGGGGATAAGATAGATGTCCCCCTCTTCAATGTGGGAGGGAAAGGTCTTTTCGTTAAGGAGATTGAAGAGGCTTTACTGGGTGGTGATGTTGATTTAGCCGTGCATAGCGCCAAAGACCTTCCGATTCTTATCCCTGAAGGGCTGGCGCTTATCGCTTTTCCGGAGAGAGAAGATCCCCGGGATGCGCTCATATCCAAGGATGGAAGGCCTTGGGGAAAAATTCCTCCCGGGGGAAGAGTGGGGACAAGTAGCTTGAGAAGGCAAGCGCAACTTCTTAACTTACGACCCGACCTGGAAATCGTCCCCTTACGGGGTAATTTGGACACGCGGATCAAGAAACTTTCAACTTTAAATCTGGATGCCATCATTTTAGCCTCCGCAGGATTGCGCAGGATGGGGTGGGAAGA